>JADFGO010000026.1 GCA_022567655.1 Candidatus Neomarinimicrobiota bacterium | reverse complement strand
AATGACATTAGTTATTGTTATCCAAAAGCCGCAATTCTGATTAAATAAGAGAGCCTATTCTTTTAACGCAAATCAGGAAGTAGTTTTCTCCACCACACCAAGTATCTCTTCGCGTGAAAGAATCCTGTCGGAACTTTTAGCCAGATCGAAAACCGCATCCACGATATCATCACTCGGCTCAATACCCTCACTGTTGAGCCAATAAATCACGTTCGATTTTCCTGACATAGGACCGACGTCGATCACCTGATGCCGCCCGACCATTCCGGCCGGCACACCCGAATATATCCTGTCCGCCAACCATTTATCCCCCTTGATCTCGGCTTTGATTACCGCCGCGGCGTGAACCCCTGTGCCTGTTCTGAACGCGTCCTCCCCTACAACAGGGTAGTTTGGAGCAAGCGTGATCCCCGTATACTCGGATGTCTTCTGCACATATTCAGGTAGTCTTGTCAGGTCGTTATCAATGAGCCCCAACAACTTCAAATTAACGAGCAGCATGTCCATAGGCAGGTTGCCTACCCGCTCACCGATACCCATAGCGGTTCCATGGACTCTGTCCACACCAGCCTCGATTGCGGCAAGGGCGTTGGGCAAAGCTAATCCTCTATCCCGATGACCATGCCAGTCGATCTTTAGTTTCACACCTTTTTTATCGATAAATTCCTTCGTCCAGTTCACAAGGTTATGAACTCCCCTGGGAGTTGCGTGACCGCATGTATCGCAGAGGACGAGCCGTGTGGCACCGTTGTCGATCGCCGCATCGAACAGAGCAGAAAGGGTTTCAGGTTTTGCTCTGATAGTATCCTCGGTAACGAATGAAGTGGGAATGCCTTCCTTTACCGCATAACTAACCGCTTCGACCGTATGCTCCACCATCTGTTCTAATGTCCATTCCTCTGCATAAAGCCTGATAGGGCTGCTCCCGATAAAGGTGCAGCACTCGACCGGAATTCCTACTTTTTGAGACAGTTCAACAACCGGAGTAACGTCCGCAAGGAGTGTCCGCGCCGCGCAGTTCGGAGTTATCTTCATCTTGTTGTCAGCTATCTCCTGAATCAGCGCCTCTGCGTCATCTCTTGCCCGGGAACCTGCTCCGGGAAGCCCCACGTCCGCGCTGTGAATACCGATATCTTCCATAAGATGCAGGATCTCTTTCTTCTCTTCTATAGACGGGTCTTTGACTGACGGCGATTGCAGTCCATCCCTCAGCGTCTCGTCGTCGAACTCTATTTCAATAATTCCGGCAGGAGATCCGTTCCCTGCGGTGTTCCAGTCATATATAAGCTCGTTGATATCCAAATGAGTGCTCATACTAACTATCCTTATTTAATAACCTTTGAACTTCGCTTCTCTTTTTTCCAAGAAGGCGTTCATTCCCTCCTTCATATCTTCTGTTCCACACAGCAGCCCGAACCTGTCCGATTCTATGGCAAGCCCTTCATCAAGCGACATATTCATCCCCCTGTTAACCGCCTCTATCGACATCTTGATTGACATGGGCGCTTTGGTGAGAATCTCTTTCATCATCTCTTTAGCGGCATTGAGCGCTTCTCCTTCAGGTACTACTTTACTTACAATTCCCCAACTCAGTGCCTCTTCGGCACTTATAGATTTTCCTGTCAGAATAAGTTCTAATGCCCTTGAGGTGCCGATCAATCTCGGCAGCCGTTGTGAACCGCCGAAACCGGGCATTATTCCGAGGCCTACTTCGGGCAGTCCCATCATTGCATTTTCAGCCGCTATACGAATATGGCAGCCGAGGGCAAGTTCGAATCCACCTCCGAGCGCGTAGCCGTTTATCGCTGCTATGACAGGCTTCCCCATCAATTCGAAGAGCTGAAGCGTTTCCTGTCCTCTGATCGACGCTTCTCTCCCGCTTAGTGCGGTAGCCTGCACAAGTTCATTTATGTCTGCTCCCGCCACGAACGCTTTTTCTCCGGCGCCTGTAACGATCATCCCACCGACCGAGTCGTCATCCCGAACCGATAAAACCGCTTCATTCAGTTCGTGGAACGTTTCCCGATTCAGGGCGTTCAAAACCTCCGGACGGTCAATGGATATTATAGCGATTTTATCTTCTACTTCATATAATAAATTATTGTAGGACATATTATCTCCCGATTGTTACCTCTTTTTCCAGAAAGTTCTGCTGAAGAGGACTATCACGGTAAAGAGTTCAAGTCTTCCGAGAAGCATGCAGAAATTCAAAACAAGTTTACCCGCCGCCGGAAGATGACTGTAATTATCTGTAGGACCGACGCTTCCGAGCGCGGGACCTATGTTGCCGATAGCCGAAGCGGTTGCGGAGACTCCGCTGATGAGGTCCATTCCCAATCCGGTCATAATTATACTGACAACAACGAATATCGCTATATAGAAGAGGAAGAACCCGAGCACATTCTTAATGACGTCGTCGGATATTATCCTGTCGCCTAATTTGACAGGGTAAACGGCGGTCGGGTGCACGAGTTTTCTGATCTCGTACACTGCGTGTTTAAAGAGGATAACAACCCGTATGACTTTCATCGAACCGCCGGTCGAGCTGGCGCATCCCCCTATAAACATCAAAGCGACTATCAACATCTGACCCACAGGCAGCCATTGCTCAAAATCCGCCGTCACGTATCCCGTAGTTGTCACGATAGCGACGACCTGAAATACTGCTTTTCTCAGCGCAACATCGCCTGTCACAGTCTCGCTGAGCATGACTATAATTATAAACAGCGCTGAAAATGCCAACATTATACCGATATAAAATTTAAACTCCTTATCACGGGCATGTGCGGTCAATTCTCCGCGGAACATCCGGAAGTGAAGCGCGAAATTCGATCCGGCAAGCACCATGAAAAATATGATCACATAATCGAAATAGGCGCTGTTAAAATGCGCTATGCTTGCGTTTTTTGTTGAAAATCCCCCCGTCGCCATCGTGCCGAACGTATGACAGAGAGCATCAAACAGATTCATCCCGCCTACCATGAGCAGAGCTGTCTGGACCGCGCTGATGAGGATATAGGTAAACCAGAGAAGTTTTGCCGTCTCCCTGATACGAGGTGTGAACCTATCCTTGGTGGGTCCGGGCGCTTCGGCTTTATAAAGCTGCGCGGCGCCTATTCCCAACAGAGGAAGTATTGCAAGCGAAAAGACTATGATTCCCATCCCGCCGAGCCATTGAGTGAATGACCGCCAGAAGAGTATCCCGTGGGGAAGAGCCTCGATATCGATGAGTATAGACGCTCCGGTGGTTGTGAATCCCGACATAGATTCAAAAAAAGCATCAACGGGATCCGGTATCGAACCGGATAGAATGTACGGCAGCATACCGAATAAGGCGCTCGTAATCCAGCCGAATGTAACAACCGCAAAACCATCCCTTACACGTATATCCGAATCTCCCCGGGTAACGAGCCAGGTAAGAAATCCAACCCCCGATGTAATCGCCGCTGATAAGAGTATCGAAAAAGTATCTCCGTCGCCATAATATACCGCCATCGGAACCGACAGAAACATTGCGGCTCCGAGAAAGACCCATAGAGCGCCGAGAATGTTTATTATCTGCCTTATATGCACCGTATTTTTACTATGTATTTAAAGTGATGGTTTAACAGCATTAAGGGCTGAACAGCGCCTCAATATCCGGTATCGCATCTGCTCTCGTAAAGACCACGACCTTATCTCCCGGCACTATAATACTATCACCTGTGGGTATCGTCACCTCGTTTACGTGAATCTGCGCTCCGATGATCGTGCCTTCGGGAAAGTTGCAATCCTTAATCGGTTTTTGCGTCACTTTGCTTTCGAGTTGTGGTATAAGCTCTATGGCTTCTACGTCCGTTCCCTCGAGAGAGATAACGGAGACCACTTCACCCTTGCGGACGTACTTCAATATTGCGTCCACCGTCGCGACGCTCTTACTGACTACCGAATCTATCCCGATCTTATCCACAACCGGAATCAAATCTGTGCGGCTGACATGTACGATAGCCTTTTTTACTCCGAGGTCCTTTGCGAGTATGCCGGAGATAATGTTCTTTTCGTCGAATTGCGTGACCGATACCAGAGCGTCAACGTCCTCAATGCCTTCGCTTTCGAGAAGTTCGATATCAGTTCCGTCACCCTTTATGATAAGCGTGTTTTTCAGCATTTTTGCGGCGCGTTCCGTCTTCGACGCGCTCATTTCAATTAGTTTAACCGAAATTTTATCCTCGATCATTTGCGACAGACGCCTTCCGATCTTGCCGGCGCCGAGAACTATCACGTTTTTTATCCGCTGCTCCTTTTTCCCGGCAATGGAGAGCACCTCCGGTATGCTTTCGGACTTGGCGATAATGTACACATGGTCTTTCATCTCGAACGAATCGGAGCCGGTAGGAATCAGAGTATCCCCGTTCCTGTTGATGGCAACAGTCCGGTAGACGACGTCAGGATGATCGGACGCTATTTTTTCAAGCGTATTACCTATCATCGGGGAATCTTCGCCCAATTTTATGCCGACGAGCTGCACTCTTCCTCCCGAGAACTCGGCAACCTCATTCGCGGCTGACCGTCGAAGGAGATTCTTTATCTGTTTTGCCGCCTCTTCTTCCGGGTGTATCATCTTGTCAACCCCGAGCTGAGAAGGAGTGATAAGCGCACGAGGTTTGGAATATTCAGCATTGCGGACTCTTGCTATCTTCGTCTCGACTCCAAGCCTGTTGGCGAACATGCATGCCATGATATTGACTTCATCAACGCTTGTAACGGCTATAAGCAGATCGACCTTTTTAATGCCCGCTTCCGAGAGCGTTTGCGCGCTCCCTCCGTTTCCCTCGAGAACGAGAACGTCCAGATGCTCTCGGGCGCGCTGGCATTTTTCCGGGTCAGTGTCCAGCATAGTGATGTCATGGTTCTCTTCCGACAGCATTTTGGCAAGGTAAAATCCGACTTCTCCGGCACCGACTATTATGATATTCATTAATTATTCCCCATTTGGACTGATCTGTTTGAATGAACCGAGTTAAATATTTCGACTGCCCTGTTCGTATCCTCGCCGCTGACGTCAAGATGAAATACCGCTCTCAACCGCTGCGGAGCGGTAGCGAGGATCGCCACTCCGCTATCGTTTAATGCCTCCGTCCACTGGGCGCCTGTTCCCCTTGACCGGTCGACGTCTATCATCACTATGTTCGTCTGCACCCAGTCGAGGTCAACTCCGATGCCGTCCAGTTCAGAAATGCCTTCGGCAAACTTCCGGGCGTTATTGTGGTCGTCCGAGAGTCTTTCCACGTTGTTTTCAAGCGCATAGATCCCGGCTGCGGCTAATACGCCCGACTGCCGCATCCCGCCACCGTACGTCTTCCTGTATCGGTGCGCTTTATGTATGAATTCAGCAGAGCCGGCAATGACCGAACCTACCGGAGCGCCGAGACCCTTGGAGAGACAGATACTCGCGGAGTCGAAATGGGACGTCCATTCCGCGGCTTTTATTCCTGTGGCTGCGACTGCGTTCATCAGCCGCGCTCCGTCAAGGTGAATATTTATCTTCCGCTTCTTAGCCAGCGCCGAGATTTCCTTTATATCATCTAACGGGAATATCGTTCCGCCTGCCCTGTTATGCGTGTTTTCAAGCGTAATGAGCGCGGTTTGCGCAAAGTGGGAGTTATCTGGTCTGATATTTTCTTCTATCTGTTCGGCGGTGAGAGAGCCTTTATTTCCATCGAGAGTCCGCAGCATAACACCGGATAGGAGCGCCGGACCACCCGCTTCATAGTTGAACAGATGACAACCGCTTTCACAGATCACTTCGTTACCGGGTTGAGTGTGCGCATTGATAGATATCTGATTCGCCATGGTTCCGCTGGGAACGAAGAGCGCCGCCTCTTTTCCAAGCAGGTCGGCAACATAATCCTGAAGACGGTTGACAGTTGGGTCTTCTCCAAAGACGTCGTCCCCGACCTCCGCATTCGCCATCGCCTCCCTCATCTCCGTGGAGGGTTTCGTGACCGTGTCGCTCCTTATGTCAATCATTATGAGCTTATCATCTCCGAAGGATATAAATTTTGCATCGGGAATACTTAAATGCAACAGTTAAGGGATTTATCGTCGAAAATAATTAATCATATAACTCAGAAAAACACCTGATATTTAACGTAGGGGAGGGTTTATTAACCCTCCCGTTCTGGTGGGCGGGTCACAGACCCGACCCTACACTATACATGCTGAGGCGTCAGGATGAATCCTGACTCGCACTTGCTGTCATCACGAGGAACCCGGCGGCTGCCGGTGGACGAAGCGATCTCTTTTTATACACACCCCGTCTTCCGGCTCAGCCGGAATCCACCCCTCTTATTAGAGGGGAATTAAAGGAATTGTCTTTAATAGGAACCACCCCTTGTGTTCCCCTCCTTCAAAAGGAGGGGAATGCTGTGGCCGTCAGGACTTGTCCTGACGCCTCGCGTTTTAACTTTATGCGGTCAGGATGAATCCTGACTCGCACTTAATTTTATCTCATCTTCAATGGGATTTATAAATTGAGGCTATCTAATAGTTCTATGTCTGTCTATCCAATATCCCCACGGGACGAGGAGCCATAATAATAAAGCCGATGCGGCAAGGACATTCACATTAGGTGGTGGAGGACCAAATGCCGAACTTAACCATGCCGATAAAAGGAATACGATCAGTCCCCAAAATAACCAATTCCCGGTTTGATCTTTCGGCTTTGTCAACTTGATATATGTATAAATCCCAAACGCAAATAGAGTGAGTTCCACAACAAATGTTCCCGGAACGGAGTTCCATAATCCGAAACCATATTTCGCACCTCCGGGATAAATCGGCAAGTCAGGCTTATGCATCAATAAATCAAGAATCCAGTGACTCACCACTCCAATTCCTAAAATAATCGAGGAGCGTTTAACTTTCTTCACCATATAATATATAAACGCAAGAATACCGCCCCATATAATTCCTCCCAAGAGGCTGTGCGTAATGGGATAGTTTATCATGTTCAGTGGCGTAAACGCAGTATTCCCAGGCTCTATCTTTACATGTTCCAAGCCGGCCAGCAAAAAAATAGGCCAGAGCAAGTCCACAAGTTGAACCGAAAGGAAGAGTGTGCCGAGCGAGAGTTGAGGTGAATATTTCTTACCCAACATCGCAATTGCGTAGTGTCCTATAAACATTTAGCGCTCCCTGGTCAATGTACATATCCGGCACATCGTGTATTGCTCAACTGCTGTATCCCTTATGTTTCTAAACATCCGGGCCCTTTTCCCGGCTGATGTCCGCCCCGATCCCCTGCAGTTTTTTTTCGATATTATCATACCCTCTATCGATGTGATATATCCTGTGCAGGTCGGTCCGACCTTCAGCCATAAGTCCCGCAATTATCAGACTCGCGCTCGCCCTGATATCAGTCGACATCACCGGAGCGCCCTTGAGATTTTTCACGCCCCTAACCAAAGCTGAATTACCTTTAAGAGTAACGTCAACGCCCAGCCTTACCAGCTCAGCTACGTGCGTGAAGCGGTCCTTGTAAATAGTGTCCGTAACGACGCTCTTCCCGCTTGCGGTGCTCATAAGCGCAATCCACTGCGCCTGCATATCGGTTGGATATCCGGGATAAACCTCGGTGTTAACGTCTGTCGCCTTGAGTCTGCCTTCCGAACTCACACTTATCTTTTTTCCGTCTATATCAACATTCGCACCCGATTCTTTCAGCTTATCTATGATCGCTTTCAGATGCTCCGGTTCCGCCCCGTCAACCGTTACGTCTCCCCCTACCGCCGCAGCGGCGACCAAATACGTTCCCGCTTCGATGCGGTCGGAAATAACGTCCATATTAACAGCCTGAAGCCGGTCTACCCCCTTTATGCGAAGCATGTCCGTTCCCCTGCCGGTGATGTCCGCTCCCATCCGGTTCAAAAAATCGGTAAGGCAGACTATTTCCGGTTCCATTGCGGCGTTTTCGATCACGGTTTCTCCATCCGCAGTAGCCGCCGCCATCAGCAGATTTCCGGTGGCGCCGACGCTCGAAACAGCGAGTTTGATGGTCGCTCCTTTCAACCTGTCGGCTTTCGTATTGATATATCCATCATCGAGAGTGACTTTCGCACCCAACGCTTCCATCCCTTTCAGATGAAGGTCTACCGGACGTGGTCCCCACGCACACCCTCCGGGCAGGCTGATCCTCGCCCTCCCGAACCGCGCCGTGAGAGGTCCGAGGACATAGAAAGAAGCGCGCATCGTTTTGACCAGCTCGTAAGGCGCTTCGGGATTGTTTGCTCCCGATGCGTCGATTTCCATTACGCCGTTCTCGAAAACCACTTCCGCTCCTATAATCGACAGCAATTTAGCCATCGTGCGTGTGTCGCGAAGGTCCGGCACGTTCCTGATAACGCTTTTTCCTTCAGCGAGCAACGCCGCCGCCATAACGGGAAGCACAGCATTCTTAGCTCCGCTGACCCGGATAGTGCCGTTCAGTTCATTCCCGCCGTTGATTACGAATTTATCCATTTGGTTTCCCTGTCAATTCAACATCTCTTCCGCCTGCCTGCGCGCGCTTTCGGTGATCTCGCTTCCCGCAAGGAGCGAAGCCACCGCCTCCTTTCTTTCGGACGGATTCAGCTCTTTCACGGTCGAGAGCGTTCTATTTCCAACAATCTCTTTTTCAACGAGAAAATGGTGATCCGCTTTGCCGGCGATTTGCGGTAGGTGGGTGATGCAGATGACCTGATGGAATTTGGAGATTTCCTTCAATCTCCTCCCGACCGCTTCCGCTATCTTGCCGGAAATTCCTATGTCTATCTCATCAAATACAAGCACCGGAATCCCACCCCTGTCGGCAAGAATAGCCTTGATGGCAAGCATTATCCGCGAAATCTCCCCGCCCGATGCCACCTGAGCAAGCGGCTTCAGATCTTCACCCGGATTCGTCGAGATGTAGAACTCAACTCTGTCCAGACCATCTTCGGTGACAAAATATCGCTTACCCTTTTGGCTTACCCATCCGTCCGGACTCTCCGCCCGTTCAAACCGAACCTCGAATTCCGGCTTCTCGATGCCGAGTCCTTTCATAGATTTTATAACATCCTCCGACAGCCGCAGCGAAGCCGTCCGTCTTTTTTCCGAGAGACCGAGCGCTTGCGAGGCTAATTCCTTCCTGAGTGTTTCCGATCTCTTTTCGGCTTCCGTTATAGACTCTTCCACGTTCTCGAAGGAATCAAACTCTTTCAGGGTCGCCTCGTACTCATTCAGCATGGCGGATTCGCTCCCGCCGTATTTCCGGGCAAGTGAAAGCAACAGCGAGTGCCTTTCTCTGAGTTGTTCGAGGTGCGCAGGATCGAGCTCTACTTTTTCCGAGTAGCTGGAGAGAAATCCCGCGAGTTCGCGCAGAGTGATCGATGCCCCTGATAACTCATCGGCCTGCTCGCTCAATTTTGCGTCGATGCCCGACAATTCCTCCATCTCCGACCGGATCGATTCAAGTTGCTCGTAGAGCGAACTCTCCCGCTCATACAGCCTGTCTGCGATCTCACGGCTCTTGTTTGCCAGCTTTTCGCCGTTCTCGAGGAGCGTGATCTCCCTTTCGATCGTATCGGTCTCACCTTCTTTCGGGTCCGCCTCCGAGAGCTCCTTCATCCTGAATTCGAGGAGTTCCCTTTTCTCTTCGGCGATTCTTTTTTTCTCGTTAAGCAAGTCAAGGCGGTCGTTTGCCGCTTTCGTTTCTAAGAATTTCGACTTAACACTTTCTCTAAGTTCATTCAGTTTACCGCGTAAATCGACAAAATCGACATGCCGGTTCGGGTCAAGCAGCGATTGGTGTTCGTGCTGTCCGTGCAGGTCTATGATCTTCATAGAAAATTTCCTGATAGCTGATGCGGTGGTGGTCTCGCCGTTATTCGAGAAGCGGGATTTTCCCTTCTGGTCGATCTCCCTGACTAATTTGAACGAAGAGTTTGCTCCTTTTAATTCAAACTCCGCCTCTATGCGTGCCCGGTCAGCTCCTTTCCGTACGGCATCAGCTCCTGTTCTTTTTCCGAGAAGCGCGCTTAAGGCGGAGATCAGCATCGACTTACCGGCGCCTGTTTCTCCTGTAATGACGTTCAGTCCGATTCCGGGATTGAAGTCCACCTCCTTCAGCAGTCTGAAGTCGGTTATTTTAAGCCGCTTGATCATTCAAATTATCCCTGTAAATATATTTATCATAGATAAACGCCAGCGTCACGATCGCAAGTGTTACGCCTGAAAGGTCGGCGATCACGTCAAGCCAGCTGGAAATCCTTCCCGGGATCAAACCCTGATAGAGCTCATCTAATATCGGAACTATCATCCCGATCCTCAGCGTGTACGGTATCCATTTCATCCGGTGGCGTCTTTTAACAGAATAGATATGCGCAAAACCAACGAGAAGAGCAAATACGAAATATTCTATAACATGAAACAGTTTGTCAATCGTGAACAACTCGTCGCGCGGCAAATAACTTGCAGGGATGCTCGAAAGAAGGAGTATCAACCCTCCATAGGCGTAACTCCAGATTCTGAAATTTATCTTTTCTAACTTCATGCTAATTTTTTGAACATAGCCGGGAAATATCTGATGATATCCGACGCTTTCATCGGTCTTTGACCCAATTCGGCAGCAGCGGCATCTCCCGCCAATCCGTGCATATAAACTCCCGACAGGGCAGCGTCTTTCGGAGTCAGCCCCTGAGCGATAAGTGATGCTATCATTCCGGTGAGAACGTCGCCCGAGCCCGCCGTTGCCATTCCCGGGTTGCCTGTAGGATTGATGTAAATCATGCCGTCGGGATCGGCGGTAACCGTAGGCGCTCCTTTGAGGACGAGATTTATTCCGTATTTGACCGCCGTCTCGCGCGCTAAGGAAACGGGATTTTTTTTGACCATATCTATCGGGAATTCAAACGCCTCTGCAAATTCGGCATGATGAGGGGTTAACACGGCGGAGGCGCCGAGATGCGCAATCAGCGATTTACGCTCTTTGAAAACCGAGAGGGCATCTGCATCGATGACCATAGGTATCCGTGTGCTTTCGGCGACTTTCACGACAAACTCAGCCGTCTGCGGGTCGTTCCCGAGCCCCGGTCCGATCAGAATAGAATCCGCCCATTCGTAATGTTCCATCAAACCGGAACTCGACAAAGGGGTGAAAAATCCGTTATCTCCGTCGTCAACCGGCAGCGTCATCTCTTCGGTGAGCTTCACCTCGAAAATATCGTTGAGACTCGCCGGAACGGCGGTTTTAACGAGCCCGCATCCCGTGGAAAGCGCCGCCCTGCTCGACAGGACTATCGCTCCGGTCATTCCCTTTGAACCGCCGATCGCAAGGACTTTGCCCGCGCGTTGTTTGTAAGTATTTAAATCCAATTCCGGAATCAATCCCGCAATATCCTTTTGCTCCGGTATATAAGAATCCACCCTGCCCTCTTCCAAAGCGCTGGCGGGAAATCCTATTTGAGCAACAAGAACTCTTCCGCAGAGCTCCCTTCCCGGACTGAAATACATCCCTAACTTCGGTATCCCCATCGTTACCGTAACGTCCGCTTTTACGGCAAATTCGCCGACGCTTCCATCGTCACTGTTAACTCCCGTGGGCATATCCACGGCAACGATCTTGTTCGGATAAGAAGAAAGACCCTCCACGATAGGTTTGACCGGGTCACGCAGTTCACCGGACGTTCCTGTTCCGAGGATGGCGTCCACCACTAAATCATATCGGGACAGATCGAGCGCCGCTGCCTTTGTTACAAAATTGAGTGTCTCAGCCTGAGTCTTCTGGAGTATTTTCAGATTGGCGAGCGCTTCTCCCTTCACGGATTTAGCGCTGCCGATGAGGTAAACGTCATTCTCGATTCCATTTGCCGTGAGGTGTCTCGCCGCCGCTAAGCCGTCCCCGCCGTTGTTTCCCTTCCCGCAAACGAGGGCGACCTTCGGCTTTTCTACGCCGGTTAACAGCTCCATAACCGCCTCCGCTACTTTTAGTCCCGCAGCTTCCATCAGGGCGGTAATTGTAACTCTGAGTGAATCTATAGAGTACTTTTCGATGACCAGCATCTGCTCTGAACTGACTACAGGAATCAATTCGGATCAGCTGTTTAGCAGGGCAACCGCAACCGCGGAGTCACCCGAATGGGAGATGCTGAGAGAGATTTTCGACCGATCGAATAGTTTGGCTGCCTCCCCGTGTAATATCACTTTCGGCGCTCCGTTGTTATCCGATACGATCTCCACATCGCGCCAGTGCAGGAAGACCTCTTTTGAGGATTTGAGCGTTTTCGCCACCGCCTCCTTTGCGGCGAAACGGGCGGCGAAGTGCTGCTCGGGGAATGCCCTCGACTCACAGAATTCGATCTCGGACGGCAGGAACACTTTCTTCTTAAAACGCTCTCCCCAGCGGCTAAGAGCCGAACTGATCCGGTCGATCTCGGTTATATCGATTCCGACTACCGTCAACGGCTGTTTTCCTTATCGATTATGCCCAGAATGTCATCGAAGTCGTCTATTTCATAATCAGCGCCGGAGTCAACCGTATCGAAAGTATCTCCGTATCTCGCGAAAACAGTCTTCATACCGACTGCCGACGCACCCGCAACATCCCTCTCCGGCCAGTCTCCGATCATAAGAGCCTCCTCAGCCGTGACATCCAGCCGCCTGAGTATTTCCCTGAACGGCTCCGGATCCGGTTTCAGTTTGCCTGTGTCGGTCAAGGTTACTACCTCATCGAACACGTTGTGCAAATTCAGATAACACAACCTGAGCCACGCTTCCCGGCTCGGCGCATCGGACACAACTCCCAATTTTAAACCTCTTTTGGCGAGCTTGAAAAGCGTGGATATCACCTGAGGATAGGGCAACAACGATGCCTCTTTAGCTCTGCGGTAGCCGACTATGCCCGCAGCAAGGAACTTATAATCAAGGACACCGTCGTTCAGTTCGATAATGAAATCGTCGAACACCTGCTGATATTCCCACCCTTTTTCTTCGTATATCTGCATTATTCTCTTATGCGCCGATTCCTTATCAAATCGAAGCCCCGCTTCTGCCATACCCGCTAATCCTGCATCAACGGCGTTTTCTTTGAGCCGAACGAAATCGATAATCGTGTTGTCAAGGTCTAATATTAAGGCACGTATCATCTATCCTGACCGAATTAATTAATATCTACAGGACTTGAAAATAACTCTAACCCTTAGATTTTTCAAGGGGAAAGATGAATCGATAAGTGTTTTGAGCAATTTGAAGGAGCTATAATGAATTTGATTCAAACTGATTCTTCGCTTGGAGTAAGTTTTCTAATAATTCCTTATTCCCTAGTTTTGTCATGGCAACATACACATGAGACAAGAAGCTGCGAAACATGGGATTCCAAAAATCTTTCCTATAGTCATCTATTTTAGGGGTACCCAGCATTCCCCGGGTATGGAATTTTGGCGGATCGCCGAAGTAGCTATCCATTATCTGGGGCGAAGCACCGTGAACAAAACCAGAATAAAACTTGCTTATAGTCTTTCCCAATTCTATTCCACGACTGTAATCTCCAACTTCATCACTGAGTTCCATTACTTTACTTTCAGCTTTTGCGATGTAAGCTCTAATTTTTTTTCGAGGAATCATTTTCCGCTTTTGCTCAGATTTAATTGGATCAGTAGGATGTTCAAATTCTTCTTTCCAAAATTCTATAAGATATCGCTGGTGCAAAGGAGAGATATCAGCGCTTATAGTAGCATGAGTTAAAAAAAGAATATCTTCGTTAGTTTCATCAATTATCCTATGTAATATCGCCTGTTCCTGAACATAGCCGTTTTCAAGAAGTACATAAGCAGCTCTTACTGAACTTTGCACACGTGCTAATTTTTGAATTATTGCCTGATAAATATCCTCTTCTACAAAACGATAGGCCCAGCCGATATGTGTTGCGACTAGCTTTGGCTTATTCTCTAACGCCATTTCAAATTCACGAAATGCGACTTCCATTAAATTTAGCATTCTATTGAAATCTTGATTCAAAATGGGAGACCCAAGAATACTTTAAAGATCATTCAATATTATAAACACATTATCAATTTATCCGAAATCACACCGACTGACAAGCTTATTTCTTAGATTAAATATAACATAATTGTGCTATCGAACACTCCCTTGACCATCTTCGATGCCGTCGATTAAGAAGACGATTTCATAGAGCAGTAGATTTCGCATTCTGAGGGAGCCGGTGCAGTTACCCCCAACCGCGGGCTTGATTATTGTTGGGGTTGAAGGTAACTTAGTTCGATTTAACGCAACAATGATTACTCTCACTCGTAAAAATATATGAAGGCGTCAGAAAAGAACGATTACGAACTTATTGATGAGGCTATGAATGGAAACGAAAGCGCATACGGCATCATCATGGATAGATACCGGGGATCTTTACATGGGATTATCTTTAAGATGGTCCATAATCATGAGGAGACTCAGGATCTGGTTCAGGAAGCGTTTATCAAAGCGTATAACGCCCTTGATTCATTCAATAAAAAGTACTCGTTCAGCACCTGGCTTTTCAAAATCGCCACCAACAACTGTATCGATCACCTCAGGAAGCGGAAGCTCCAGACCTCATCGATCGACGCGCCTATTCAGACCAAGGACGGCAGTGTTACTCAGGAATTACCCGACAACTCTTATAATCCCGAAATGGACGCTATCCGAAACGAGATGATAGAATCCATTAATCAGGTGATCGGCTCTTTACCGGATAAATACAGGGAAGTCATCGAGTTGAGGCACAAACAGGACAGGAGTTACGAAGAGATAGCGAACGAATTGGAAATTCCGATCGGAACCGTAAAGGCACGCATATTCCGCGCCCGCGAGATACTGAAAAAATCCATTACAAAAATGAAAATTAGATGAAGAAATTAACATTCGCCATTGCCGTGATGACAGCTGTCGTATTGTTGCCCTACGTCTCCAATGCCATGTACCTTCAAAGAATAGGCAGTTTTTCCCGAGAGGTAAAACTTGGCGACCAGAAGAGTTTAAAAGTAAAGTTAGTATTAGAAGGCGGTAAAGTCTGGCTTACCAAAGCAGCCTTTGAAGTATTCTTCTCAGTCGGAGTTCGATACAATCGTGAAGAGATGAGACCCGTATATGAATACAACGAGGATGAAAAGGAGTCGTCCCTTTACTTCAGAATTGTCTCCAAAGATGACGAGGATGACGGCTTTGACATCGATATAGAATTTGAAAACACTGATTACATATTAGGGATGTCATCTCGAAAAAAGACTTCGTGGGACCTGAAATTCACGGATAAGGTACCGATAAGTCTTGATATCACAGCCGGAGCAACAAAATCTAATTTAGACTTGAGCGGAATGATGATAAGCGATCTCGACATAGAAACAGGCGCAAGCAGGACGTTCGTCAATTTCGATGAGCCTAATCCGATAAGAATGGATGAATTCAATCTGACTCTCGGGGTTGCGAAATTCAAGGGCAGTCACTTGCTTAACGCAAATTTCGATGAAATGAACGTTGAAAGCGGTATCGGAAAAATTACGCTCGATCTGACAGGCGAATTGGATCACAGGGCGTACGTAAATATCGAACTCGGGTTAAGCTCGACGACGATCATACTCCCGCTGAACGTCGGCGTCAAGATTTACACAGACTTGTCACCCTTTACGTCGTTTGATGCCGGCGATCTGATCGAGGTCGATGATGATGAGTATGAGAGCGAAAATTGGGGGGATACCGAGGGGGAGCTGATCATAGATATTGAGGCTGCCATAGGTTTTGTCGATTTGGTGTTCGAAGACAGGTAACTTTAAATCACTGATTATAACACACCCCGTCTTCCGGCGAGCCGGAAGCCACCCCTCTTTTTTTAGAGGGGAATTTTATCACATCTTTGATGTGATATGTGGCGTAGTCATCGAGTGATAGCCCGCCAGACATCAGTCGGGCTGGCGAGATGCCTGCGTACCAGCCTCGGCAGCATAACGCAGTTACATCAATTGCTCTAAAATTGATTCTATCCGAATATCAAACGCCAAGTGCGAGTCAGGATTTATCCTGACAGCCACAAAATAATAAAAGCGCGCGGGTTAGGGCTTGCCTGTCCCGCCAACAGCGGTGGCCCTGACCGCGCGTTAGTTACACACCCCAGCCTTTTCCTATAAGATTCTTAGCGGAACGGCTACCCCTCTCAAGGGGGGAATCCATAATCTCCTCGCTGAGGGAAACTGTCTCGGAGAAGGCGAAAAATTACCAGATTGGGGTAGAAATAAAAACAGAAACGGCGACTCGAAAGCCGCCGCCTCATTCTTCACCTAACGTCCTAATTTTTATTCGAGATTGTATTTATCTTTGTTGACGATAAGATCGATGTTGTAAACGGCAACCTCTCTCCACCTGCTGTCCTTTTTGGCTTTTTCGAACGAGTTGATCGCTTCCGCTTCCTGATCGAGACATTTGAATGAGAGACCGAGTTCTACCCACCCGCCGCCGTTGGTTGACTTTAATTTAGTGGAGGTCAATGCCGCATCATTTGCCTCCTGACAATTGCCGAGCTGATTATTGGCTTCAGCGAGATGAAAGAATGCTCTTGAATCGCGTTTGTTCAGCGATGTGGCTTTCAGCTGCAAGTCCACCGCCTTGCTCCAGTTTCCCTTCTTCGAGTAAGCGATTCCCTGGTCCCTGTAAGCCCTTGCCAGTTTCGGATCGGATTCTATCGCTTTTTGAGTAACCTCAACTACGCGGTCATAATTTTTTCTGTTGAGTTCAATCACGCCTATGTTCGCCCATGCTTTTGCCAAAGTCGGTTCGAGCGAGGCAGCCGTTTCGAAATCCTGAACTGCCTTATCGTAATTTCTATTTGTAAGGTGCGCGTTTCCTCTTGCGTAATATGCCCTTGCCATTGTGGGGCTGGCGTTTATCGCCATACTCAACAGGGTTATCGACTCATTGGTATTTCTCTTAGTGCCGGCTATAATCCCTTTCATATAATAGGCTCCAGCATAACCCGGATCGAATTTCAGCACCGTATCGTATTTCTCTAACGCCTTAGCATAGTTCCCTTTTCTATACTCGAGATTCCCTTCGTTATAGTTGAGACCGATAATATTAGAAAGTTCTTTCGCGTATTTTTCGTTTTCGGGGTCAAGCTCTATCGAACGTCTGATATTCACCGCTGCCCTGTCATAATCATTTTTTCTAACGTTTATTTTCGCCATTAAAAAGTATGCCGGAGCGAACTGAGAGTCCATGGAGAGCAAATTCGCCAGCGAATCGTTGGCGGCGGGAAAATCCGAATCTGTAAAAGCCCTGTTCGCGCCTACCATGAGATTATTGATTATCCTCTGGCTCCTTTCTTCCTCTGTTTCTTCCGCGCTCTGCGCATAGAGAACCCGGTCAAGGCTTAACAGCAATAGAGTAATGCTAATTATAAGAGAGAGATTTTTCATTAACGATTATCCTATATTTTCAGTTCATTTCATTATCAAACAATCGAGATTGCCGCGGTCATCCGTCAGCTGACGGACTCCCTCGCAATGACGTACCAAGCAAGCTTATGTCATCGCGAGGAGCGGAACGACGAAGCGATCTCTCAGCCATGACTTTTCAACGTGCCGAAGGCGGGATTCGAACCCGCACACCCAAAAGAGCACTGCCCCCTCAAGACAGCGTGTCTACCAGTTCCACCACTTCGGCAAAAACCGGTCAATTGCCGGGGTTTTCTTGGTTTAATGCCGGAAATGATGCGGGCGCCGGTAACGCTGCACCCTGTCCCGCCGCCTGTTCCTCAGCCGCTTTCTGAATCAGGCTGGCATTCTGACTTCCGGGTTTGGTTGTAAATCCGATCAGTATAGCGATGATCATAAATGAGACAACCAGACTCGTGGTCAACTTTTGAAGGAAGCTCGCCGCTCCCCTCCCACCGAACACCGCGCTTGTTCCTGCTCCTCCGAACGCACCTGCAAGTCCACCCCCCTTGCTCGATTGCATTAAGATGGTTATCACGAGCGTCAGACTGATAAAAATATGTATTACAACTAAAAACGCATACAAAGTGTCTTTACTCCTTACTTAGTTCCTCAGCAATTTTTGTTATGCCGATGAATGAATCGGCATCAAGGCTTGCGCCTCCGATCAACGCCCCATCGACGTCAGGACATTCTAACAATTCTCTTGCATTCGGCAAAGATACACTGCCGCCGTACAAAATCAAAATATTTTTTGCGGATTCGTCTCCGAATGTTTCCCCGAGCAATTCTCTTATAAACAGGTGCATCTCTTCCGCCTGCCCGGCAGAGGCGGTCATTCCTGTGCCGATCGCCCAAACCGGCTCATAAGCGATGGTGATATTATCAACGTCAGCTGCGGAAACCGAATCAAGAGAAGCTTTCACCTGATTTTTCACAACGTCCAATTGAGTTCCCTTTTCCCTCTGAGTCACGTCTTCCCCCACGCATACGATCGTTTTCAGTCCTTCATTCAATGCTCTCGTCAATTTTTTAGAGACGTCGTCGTCGCTCTCGCCGAGGATCGCCCTCCGCTCTGAATGACCGAGTATTACCCATCCGGCACCGGAAGATCTGATCATTTTCGCTGATACTTCACCGGTATAGGCGCCATCTTCCTCATAAAAGCAATTCTGCGCCGAAAGTTGCAAATCAGAATCCTTGATAGCGTCCGCTACAGCGGCGAGCGAGATGAACGAAGGGCTTATCAGCACGTCCACTCCCGTCAGGCTCCGAACTCCCCTCTCTACGGCTTTTGCGTGTTCGACCGATTCTGAAAGATTCAGGTTCATCTTCCAATTCCCCGCTATCAGTAATCTGCGTCCCATTATGCTTTCTTCCTCAGCGCTTCGATTCCGGGCAGCGACTTTCCCGAGAGTAATTCAAGAGAAGCTCCGCCGCCCGTGGAAATATGGGTTACCCCATCCGATAAACCTAATTGGTTCAACGCGGCTGCGGTATCTCCCCCTCCCACTATCGTTGTCGCGCCGGACTTCGTTAACTCAGCCAGCTTCTTTCCGATGGAAACAGTACCGTTAGACCAGTGCGGCACCTCGAAGACGCCCATCGGTCCGTTCCAGACTACCGTTTTAATTCCATCGAGAACATGGTCGAATTCCGCCACCGTCATAGGCCCTATATCAACCGCTATCTCGTCATCAGCTAATTCATTGATAAAACAGACCTCACCCACTTCCATCGACTCTATGTCTTTAACAGCTACACAATCCGAAGGCAGGTATAAATCAATACCCTTGTTTTTAAGCATGTCCATAATGTTCTTACACCTTTCGAGCATCGAATCGTCATGAAGTGATTTGCCTATCGGGAGACCGTTCGCCTTCAAAAATGTATATGCCATCCCTCCGCCTATCAGGAACTTATCAGCCAAACTCGAGAGGTTTTCTATCACCGGAATCTTATCGCTGACCTTTGCTCCTCCGAGTATGACAGCCATAGGCCCTTCGGGATTGCGCATGAGCTCTGAGAGATACTTCAGTTCGTTCTGCATGAGGTAACCCGCCGCCGCAGGCTGGAGAAAGTCGGCTACGCCGACGGTAGATGCGTGTGCGCGGTGCGCGGCGCCGAACGCATCGTTAACGTAGATATCGCCGTTCACAGCCAGCGACTGCGCAAAATCGGAGTCGTTATCTGTTTCTCCGGGATGAAATCGTAGATTTTCAAGAAGGAGCAGTTCACCCGGTTTTAATGACAAAGAAGCGGACAACGCTTCGCTGCCGACACAATCAGGAACGAATTTCACTTCGCTGTCCAGCATTTTGGATAAAGAATCGGCAACCGGTTTCAGGCTTAGTTCCGGAACAGGTTTCCCTCCGGGTCTTCCCAGATGACTCATCAAGATCAGACTGCCGGACTCCTTTATCACCTTCTCGATGCTCGGGAGCACGGAACGGATTCGAAAGTCATCCTCTACAGCGCCATCGGAAGAGATCGGCACGTTAAAATCCACGCGCATTAAAATGCGCTTATCAGAAAGTTCTAATTCATCAAGAGAAAGAATCGTCAAACTCAGTTAAAAAAAGTTTTTGCGAGTTCGTACATTTCGGGTGGTACCAACTTCAGTTCGCTTGTCGCTTCGGACAGCGGCACAGGCAATATTTCATTCCCCTTAAGCGCCGTCATCTTGCCGAAGTTACCGTCGTTTATGTAGTCGGCAGCCGCTAAACCGAAGCGTGTTGCAAGCAATCTGTCGTATGCTGTTGGGGATCCGCCCCTCTGGATATGCCCCAGCACGATACTCCTGACCTCTTCACCGGTCTGCTTACCGATTTCGTTACCCACATATTCGCCGATTCCGCCGAGCCGCACATGCCCGAACTCATCTAACGAGCTGTCCTTTTTAACGACATCGTCACCGCCATTTATGGATGCGCCTTCAGATACAACTACAATATGAAATTCCTTGCCCGCCTGTTTATGGCTGTTGATTATATCCACCACTTCACTCATGCTCATTGGAAATTCAGGTATCATAATGCAATCTGCTCCGCCCGCAATGCCGGAATGAAGCGCAATCCATCCCGAGTACCTTCCCATCACTTCCAATACCATAGTCCTGTGATGCGATTCTGCGGTCGTTGTGAGCCGGTCAATGGCGTCAACGGCTATCGAGACAGCCGTATCAAAACCAAATGTCAGGTCGGTGGCGGACAGGTCATTGTCTATGGTCTTCGGTATGCCGACGCAATTGATTCCGTCTTCCGCTAATCGTGTGGCGACCGAAAGAGTGTCGTCTCCGCCTATAGCGACAATCGCATCCAACTTGAACCGTTCAAGATTTTCGTTCACCTTGACCAACTGCTCTTCATCTTTATATGGGTTAACACGTGATGTGCCGAGTATCGTACCGCCTTTTGAGACTATCCCGCCGACGTCCCGGGCGGTCAACTGAAAAACGTCCCCCTCGACAAGACCCTTCCAACCGTTTCGAATTCCGAATACTTCATGCCTATAACCATCTATCGATTTCTTTACTAATCCTCTGATCGCCGCATTCAATCCCGGACAATCTCCGCCTCCCGTCAAAATCCCGATGCGCATAGTTTTTAATCCTTGTTTTTAAAGCCTTTCATTTTATTTAAGGTAACAGAGGAGGGATATTAAGTAAATGATCAAGAATATGCAAGGCGTATATTTTAACTTACTTAGTAATGGTTACGCGACCCCTACAACAAAATACTTATACACCCGGAGCGCTCCGGATTCAGTTCTAACGTAGGGGACGCAGATCTGCGTCCCCTACAGCAGCTAATACGGGAGGGTTTGAAACCCTCCCCTACACGTCCCAACGAAGATGAGATAAGATTATGTGCGGGTTATCCGGCCAGTCCGGCGCCTGACGGGCAGCTGCCGGATGCACTCCAGTAGACAGAATACCACTAAGTGTGTGGCGTAGCCATCGGGCGTAAGCCAGATGTCTGCGTTCTATCCACAAGAAAACGCAGGCACCCTTGGTGACTGCGCCACAACAAACACCGTCATTGCGAGAAGTCCTTTTGTTCCGGAACGACAAAGCAATCTCTTAGACGGACATGCGGTATTCTCAGATAAATGAGATTGCTTCACCCCGATAAATCGGGGTTCGCAATAACGATATTCGTGCGGGTCATCCGGCCAGTCCGGCGCCTGACGGGCAGCTGCCGGAGTGCTCCGGATTCAGTTCTAACGTAGGGGACGCAGATCTGCGTCCCCTACAGCAGTCGAGCCGTGACCTCTACTAATGATAGGCATGAGTCGGTCCAGCTGATCATATTAAATTTTGGTGCAATTCACTATTGCGCAATTATCGGATTTGGAATATATTCCGGCGAGAGAACTCAAATGACAGTCATACTCGTACTCGTTTACATCGCACTAACAAGATTAGTGATGTGGATTTTCGACGGGACAATTTTCAGCTGGACTACAAGGATAATCTTCATAGTTGCCGTCAACGCGGCGGCGACCT
>JADFGO010000025.1 GCA_022567655.1 Candidatus Neomarinimicrobiota bacterium | reverse complement strand
CCGCACCTCAAATCTCTTATATTTTACTTTATCATTTGCGAGAATGGAGAGCAATCCTATTACCTTCAGTATCCATAAATAATGCCATATAGCCGAATTCTTCATTAATTTGTCTCTTTTCCATAATTACCTTGCCCCCTTCTCCTTCGACCTTGGAGAGCATCTTGTTCAGGTCATCTCTGCCATTTAGGTATATTAAGACACCTTGATCTCTTGGTTCATAACTTTCGTTGCTTATAATTGCGCCTGATACATTTTTACCGTCGCTTGGCAGTAATCCCATTGTGAAATTCGGTAATTCCAGTACCTTAATTTCGACGCTTAAAATAGTACTATAAAATTTCTTAGCTCTGTTATAATCTTTTGCTGGAATTTCGAACCAATTAATCATATTCTCCATTATTAATCTCCTCGGTTAATGATGCGCATCCGGTTCACAAATCGGAACACCCAGTCTAATAATTGGTAAATTTATAGAATTCAATTTAATCTATACTCCATGCTTATTGATGACAATATATGAGAAAAAATCCACTGTCTCAAAAGCTAATTATCATAAGCTTTCGATTTCATGAGTTTTGGTACTGCAAAATGTTGTGTAATAACCTACGTTTATGAGACGGTGCTATTTTACGAGTGGCATCTACCTCATCGGTTAAAAAATAACCTTCATGGAGACAGTTTCATTTGGTGAGCCTTTTTATACAACTATCGATTTCTAGATTCATAAAAACCTCTTCACAGTAGCCCGCATCCAACAACTCTTTATTCGTCCATTTATGATCATTTTGCATGTGTTTAATTATCTTCTCGAAAGTCATGTAGAATTCAGTGGCAAAATCTGTGCCTTTATCCCCGAATATTAGCACGACCTCATCTTGAGGATTAACCGGGCCAATTTCATGCTCATACAGGTTATTTTTCATCGCAAAAATCAAAAAGTTGTACAGACCCATCTCGTCTATGTAAGAGCCGAGATGATGATCCTGCCTAAGATGCTGCTCTGCAAAATCAAAGCTAAGAGTAAACTCATGATTAATTCCATCTCGTACTACGAGTGTCCGCGATACAGAGTCTGCACTGATAATACTATGCGAATACCATCCAAGATTCCCTACAAACTCTAAGAATGCGGATATATCAGCGCGCTCAATTTCAAACACTGAGCTTTGATTTGCTGATTCCGCCAATTCAGGCGTTGGTAATGGTTGAAATTGAGGGGGTCTACGATCAACTACATTCTGCTCTCGGGTACAACCTAGAAGTAGCATTGCAGAGGTAGCTATTACTATTACAATTGATGAGTTGCGCATTATTTCCTCCCAAAAATACCGTGATAAAATTCGAGCTGGAAATTAACCTGAAGTACATATAGTCGCAAGATAAATGATTAACGATTTAATCGTTAATAGGAGTTTTGAGATACGTTTTGGGACACCAAAAATGTGTCTCATAAACGGCCGTTTTTAAGACTGTTCGAAAAAGCTCTTGACACCTAAGAGCTTACCAGGTACTTTCATAATTGTTAATGAGACTCGTTCTCAAATAGCAAAGATAATTGTAAACGGAGAAATATGTACGACACGAATTCAGAGAGTCAAATACTTAACCGATATCAATTCGGATTTCTAATAGCCATAATATCAATTTTCGGTGTGGCTAATCCCTTCAGTGATCTATTTGCTCAATCAATGACTTCGATAAGCGGCAGTGTCATGGACTCGGACACACAAAAGCCTCTTGCAGGAGCTAATGTTTTTATAGAAAAATCGGGTGTCGGAGCTTCAACTGATACGGAAGGCAGATTTCTGATTCCATCGGTAAGTGACGGAATCTATATTCTGACGTGCTCATATATCGGTTACGAAAAAGAAAGCATTACTCTGACAATTCGTAATGGTCAATCGCCCTTTGTGGAGTTTAGAATTGCCGCTACAGTACTTGAATTTCCACAGATATCTGTTATTGGCATTGGGAGAATGTCCTTACAGCGCATCCCCGGTTCAGGAACTCTTATTTCATCGGCAAGGCTTCTGAACACCAAACCGCTTAGCGGAAATGAGATTCTCAGGCAGGTTCCGGGAGTTCATGTTCAGGAGGAAGAGGGACTTGGATTGCGCGCAAATATCAGTATCAGGGGGCTTAATCCCGACAGAAGCCGAACAGTTCTTATGTTGGAAGACGGAGTTCCCGTAGCGCTTGCGCCTTACGGCGAGCCGGAAATGTATTACACGCCACCGATCGATCGCATGAGTGGAATTGAAATTGTAAAAGGGAGCGGGTCAATCCTTTTCGGACCTCAGACTGTGGGTGGAGTCATCAATTATATAACGGTGAATCCTCGTCTTGCTCCGGAAGGGCGCTTAATTTTCCGGGGCGGTCAGAATGGTTTATTCGTTGCGCAGGGTCAGTTCACAAAAAAATATGACAACTCGGCTATGCTCATAAACTTTCTTCGCAAGCAGGGCGATAGCGTCCGCAGCATCTTTTTTAAAGTCACCGACGTTCTAACAAAGATGACAGTTAATCTGGGTGCAAGGTCATCTCTGGGAATCAAGCTGAATGTGTATGATGAAATCTCTAACTCCACCTACGTCGGGCTTACCCAAAAACTCTTCGATACGAATCCCAACTTTAATCCTGTGCCTGATGACAGATTGAAGATTCGCAGGTATTCCACCAGCACTACGCATCAATATAACCTCAGTTCAAATTCAGTCCTTAAAACTACATTTTATGCGTATCAGACAACGAGAAATTGGCAGAGACAGGATTATGGCTATTCGGACGATGGGACCGAAATTATCGTTAAGAACAGCACGGGCAACCGGAACCGCACCTTTGAGGTTATCGGTCTTGAGCCGAGGCTAAAAATAGATTACAAGGTTGCAAACTTCAGGAATGAATTTGATGGGGGGATACGGGTTCACTTTGAACGGGCTCACGAACAACGGATCAACGGCGAGACCGGGAATTCTCATACGGGAGTTATTCGAGATGAAGAAATACGTTTGGGGAAAGCAGTTTCAGGATTCATCCAGAACCGCATATTCCTGAACGAGAGACTAAGGATAACTCCCGGCATACGAGTAGAGCGGTTTTCGTATGAAAGGAATATTTTACGCACAAGAGTTACCAACGATGATGGTGACAGGGTCCCCACCGATGTTGATCTAAGGTCAGGAGATGATCTCTTAGAATTCATCCCCGGTTTCGGAGTCAGCTATGTGCCGAACAATTCTTTTACATTATTCGCAGGAGCCTACCGGGGATTCGCTCCTCCAAGAATTAAAGATGCAATAACTGTAACAGATGGAGGAACGCAGGCGATCTCTATCCTGTTGGACGCGGAGAGGAGTTTGAATCTTGAAGTCGGTACGCGGGTGGAGACAGACGGCGGATTCTCATTTGAAACGACGATTTTTATGATGGATTTCGAAAACCAGATAATTCCTACGTCCGAATCGGGTGGAGCCGTCACCGATCTGCCAAAGGTCAATCAGGGGGAAACTGAACATAAAGGGATTGAGGGAAATATCGGTTATGACTTCGGCAGGCTGTTAGGCATGAAGTCGAGTATAACCGCTAATTTGAGTTTTACGCATACAAAAGCTCTGTTTTCCTCAGACAGGTTTATAAACGGTGTGAACGTAAAGGGATTCAGGCTTCCATATGCGCCTGAAGATATTCTGTCACTGCGATTCAGATATGTTCATCAGAACGGATTAAACTTAGGGCTGAACGGCTCATACGTGAGTGAGCAGTTTGCGGACAACGCTAATACATCAGAGGGTTCTGCCAACGGACGTATCGGACTTATACCTTCATACCGAATATGGGATTTCTCCGGTCAGTATCAATTACGCGGGCTTCCGCTGCGTGTATCTTTTTCAGTGAAAAATATTTTTAACCGTAAGTATATAGCATCCCGAAGACCTGAAGGAATAAAACCGGGACTATTCCGACAGATGATTATAGGTTTTGATTATATCTTATAAAGGTTTAAGGTGATTCCCCGGTATCAGGTCCCGTAAGTGTTTGAGTATCAAGTGCAACGGCGGTCTTCAAAATCTCGTCCGTCGAATGTACCATCAACATCATATATAATACATCTTTTCAGCTGTCCCAAACCTCACGAAAACGAGAGCTTATGATATTTAGCATTCGAAACATGTTTTAAGCGTCTTATAACTCATACATTTAAGAGAATTAAGCAATTTATTAAAAACGGAAATGTACGGGTTGATGTTAACCCACATAAGTTAGTTGGATTGATGTGAATAAGCCAAGGTCTCTTCTGTTCTCAAAACCCAAATATCAACTTACCCTTTTCGCCGTAATCATCATTTTATAACGATAACAAGCCCTTACCAACAGACCAACTCTAAAGTAGAGTCCAATTGCCAATTTATACAAGACCGGCGAAAATTTTCGCAGTCTTTCTACTCCCCATTTAAGTTGTTCACGTGCAGTGATACCGGGAGACTCGGATTTGCCGCCAAAATGTCCTTTATAAAAGCCCTGTATAGGGTTTAAAATCTCCTTGACGTCTTCGTTTTTCTTCGCGGTGAAAAACAGTATTGCTCTTTTACCTTTAAAATCCATAGGGAAGAAAACGGAAGGGTTGTAATCGAAGTAACTTGCTCCCAACATCGATGGTTTATGCACTACGATCTTGGCGTTGAGTTCCACAAAACCGTTTATGCCGTAAAAGTCAAAAAACAGAGTGGGCGAGAATTGATAAAATCCGTGATTAATCCAACCGGATAATGGGACGGCATGCACAACCCTACCTCCGATTTTGAGCAGCTTGATCACGTTCGATAAACTTTCCCTGACGTTGAAACAGTGCTCCGAAGTCCCTCCGTCAAATACCATATCGTATCGATCGTGATACTTAGAGTCGATCGGTTTATTCAAATCTATAACATATGTAGGTTTTTCATTCGGGAAGTAGTCTAAACTGTCCACCCTCGAAAATCCCAGCATCTTGAAAGGAACGTCTTGATGAACTGTTCGTCCGAACTGAGTTGCGTCATCATAAACCACTTCACTTTCATCTATCTTTTTGTAAGGATAGTTCGCTTCGGACAACACTCTTTGTATATCGCTATACTCTCCTTCAACGCCTGAGACTCCGAAGGTCATACAACTTCCCGATAAATTTTTATCCCGCATCGTCTCCGCGATCAGCCGCAATCCCAGGTTTGAAAGACCCATTTTCTACCTCCTACATTTCTTTTACGCTGCTGTCCAATTGAGAAAAGATACCGTGCGGGTAAGATCGCCTCCACGAGTCCTCCTCTTGACTGCACGATCATGTTACCGGATGGTTCTTTTTTACACTGCACTGCCGGTTTCTAAACTTTTATACACTATCTCTTAATACTTGCAATATTTGTGCCAATGAGAGTCCTGAATACAGTTCTTATAATCGTGTTAAAAAAGCCCTATGTGGCAAGCCTTTCAAGGATTTAAGCAATTTATTTTTAATCCAGGGTTAAATATAGAATAGGACAAAGTTTCCTTTAAAGAACTCTCCAAAGGAATATTTTTCATTCCCGAAGTAAAAAGGGAAAAGGTAAGATATTATTGGTTCTCCCATTTCACTGCCCAGGTAGTAGGATGTCTTACCATAATGCCAAATCTAAAATAGTATCATATGATACCAAGAGTACAGTTATATTAAGCTTTTGCTAGAATATACCGAGTAAATAGGCTGGCATTACTGTCAGCCTACTTTTCTTATCCATAAATTCTATAAATCGGCATTGCGGGACAGCCCGTGACATATTGGGACATGGAAATGGTCTCTATTCGGTCACTTATCCCTGCTAAGTGCTTAGTATAAATATTATTTAGACTACTCCTGTTCGCTTCTTCTCTTCTTCAGCTCGCTTAACACCGCGCTGAGCGTAGTTCCTTTTTCATGCAGGAGAACAAGAAGGTGATATATTAAATCGGCTGATTCCTCATGCAGTCGTTCAAGGTCCTGATTTAAAGCAGCTACAACTGTTTCGACGGCTTCTTCACCTAATTTCTGAGCGATAAGCGAGGTTCCCCCATTAAATAAGGAAGTCGTATATGATCCTTCAGGCAGATCTCGTGAACGTTCGGAGATAACAGTTTCGAGCTCTGTAAGAATAGAAAGGTTATCGGGTTGAACATCAAAACAGCTGTAAGAGCCCGTGTGACAGGTAGGACCCTCGGGATTTGCTCTTAATAGAAGTGTATCAGAGTCACAGTCCTTGTGGACTGAAACAAGATGAAGGAAATTACCTGAAGTTTCGCCTTTTTGCCAGAGCCTTCTCTTTGATCTGCTCCAGAAAGTAACAATTTTTTCTTTCATGGTTTTATCAAATGCCTCTTTATTCATATAACCGAGCATCAGAACACTTGATGTTTTATCATCCTGGATGATCGCGGGGATCAGTCCGTTTTCTTTCGAAAAATCTATTTCGTTCTTCATATTCTTACCTGCACATTATTTCTTAGTAGAAATTTTTTAAGTTCATTGATGGAGTAATTCTTATAATGGAAAACCGAGGCAGCGAGAGCGGCATCAGCTTTTCCAACACTGAAAGCATCGAGAAAACTACTCATCTCCCCGGCGCCTCCTGAAGCGATTACCGGAATATTCACTTTTAAATCGATTTCTAATAACAAATCCAGATCGTAACCTTCTCCGGTGCCGTCCATATCCATAGAGGTTACAAGAATTTCTCCCGCTCCAAGATCCTCGACTTTTTTTATCCATTCCAACGCATCAATTCCGGTTTTTTCAGTTCCGCCCTTAATGTAAATTTCCCAACTGTTACCGTTTTTCTTCGCATCAACGGCGGCAACAATACTTTGGGAGCCGACTTCGAGGCTCGCCTGACGGATTAATTCAGGATTCAGAACCGCGGCTGTATTCAGGGAGACTTTTTCCGCACCTGCTTCGATAACTCTTAGAACTTGCTTAACGGAAGAGATACCACCGCCTACAGTAAAAGGAATATTGATTTCCTTCGCTACATTTCTCACGGTTTCCACGAAGGTCTCACGTCCTTCAATGCTGGCGCTGATGTCGAGAAGGACGAGCTCATCTGCGCCAGCAGATGAATAATAAGAAGCCAGTTCAACGGGATCTCCCGCATCGCGTAAATTCTCGAATTTTATCCCCTTGACGGTTCTGCCGTCTTTTACGTCTAAACAGGGCACTATGCGTTTAGTCAGCATTATTTATATTTTGACCAGTTCATCTAATTCAATGAGATTTTCGTAAATCGCTTTTCCAACTACAGCTCCGTATAATCCGGATCGTTCAAGTGATCGGATATCTTCAATAGAAGAAACGCCCCCCGAAGCGATGAGTTTGATAGCCGGCAGATTACTCAATATTGATCTGTAAAATTCGGTGTTCGGACCCTTGAGAACTCCGTCCCTTTGAACGTCGGTGCTTAAAAAATATTCAATTCCGGAATCATAGAGTGATTCCATAAAGCGCCGAGGTGAATAATTCCCTCTTTTTTCCAGCCGTCACCAACTATTGAACCGTTATTAAAATCTGCCGCGGCTATGATCTTATCGCTGCCGAACCCTTTCAGAAAACTTTTAGCTGTTCCGAGCGACTCAACTATGACAGTTCCAAGTATTACCCGTTTGACCCCGATGGAAAGAAGTTTCTCAACATCGTCTTCGGTGCGAATTCCACCACCGGCATGGACTTTCAGATCAGTTTCTGATATGATCGAAGAAATAGCATCCCAATTGATTATCCGACCGTTTTCGGCCCCCTCCAAATCGATAACGTGAAGATGGGTAAACCCTTTATCGGTAAAAATCTTAGCCATCTCAGAGGGAGAACTATCATACACTTTTTTGGTTGAGAAATCCCCACGCGTCAAGCGAACGCATTGCCCTTCGTATAGATCGATAGCGGGGAAAATCAGCATAACTCTATGAAATTCTTAAGAAGTTTCTCACCTATTTCGCCGGATTTTTCGGCATGGAATTGGACACCGTAAAAGTTGTCTTTTTTAACGGCAGAAGAGAAATTGATTCCGTATTCTGTGGTTGCAATAGTCTCAGGTAGTTCCGAAGCATAATACGAGTTTACAAAATAAAAATAGGCGCCATTTTCAATACCCTGAAATAGGGGAGATCCTTCACTGAATGATACACTGTTCCAGCCGATATGGGGGACTTTAAGATCTTTAGAATCGAATTTTTTTAATTTGCCCTTGATGACTCCCATACACTCGGTAGATCTTTCATCTGTGTAGTCAAAGAGAATCTGTAACCCTATACAAATACCGAGAAAAGGGATTTTCAACGATTTTAAGTAAGGTGTCAACGCCCTTTCTTCAATGGCTTCCATTGCTGTTCTGGCTTCGCCTACACCGGGAAAGATGATTTTATCTACATTGGCAAAATCAGAGGGGGTGGAGCCTTTAAAGTAGTTTACGTCCAACCTATCAAGGGCGTTCGCCACGGAGGTGATGTTACCGCTTCCATAATCAACTAAGCCGATCATAGCGTCCCCTTAGTTGAAGGAATCCGGTCAATCTCGTCGATGTTGATTTTAAGAGCTTCTTTGAGTACCCGTCCAACTGCTTTGAAAATTGATTCGATCTTGTGGTGGTCATTTCTGCCGTCCACCTTGATGTGAAGGGTGCAGTCAAGAGCATCGGAGAACGCCTTAAAGAAATCCTCAACAAGCTCGGTAGGCAGTTCGCCAACCATTTCTCGGTCAAAATTCCCGTCAAATTCCAACCGGCTCCTGCCGGATAGATCAAGCAAAACTTCAGATGAGGCTTCGTCCATCGGGAGGGTAAATCCATATCTTTCAATGCCTCTTTTATCACCAATTGCCTTTGATATCGCCTCCCCTAATGCCAAACCTGTGTCTTCAACGGTGTGATGTTCATCTATGTCGGTGTCACCTTCGGCGTCGATTTTGACGGTGATCCCGGAGTGTTTTGACAGCTGTTCGAGCATATGGTCGAAAAAGCGGATGCCGGTCGAGATTCGGTTATTACTCTTTCCGTCTAAAATGACCTCAACTTCAATCGAAGTTTCATTGGTAACTTTCTTGACCTGTGAAGAACGCGAACTGTCCAGAATCCACCGGCAGATATCCGGAAAATATTCCGAACTGAAATCGGGATCAGACGATTCATCCATTCCTAAAAGTGCTGTCCTGAAGCCGAGCGCTTTCCCAAACGATATATCCGATGCTCTGTCCCCGATAACAAAGGAACGCTCCGGGTCCGGTTTTATTTTGGTTATGTAGTCATCAACCAAACCGGTTTTCGGTTTCCGGCATTCGCAATTATCAGACGGTCTATGAGGACAAATAAACTCATCATCGAAAGTTATTCCTTCGCCCGCAAGAAGAGATATTATTTTATCCTGTACCAATCGATAGGATTTATCGGGATAATCATCACCGCCAAGACCGTCCTGATTTGAGGCTATTATGAGAGAATATCCGGCGCTGCTTAATAATTTCAATCCTGAAATCAGACCGGGAACAAACTCGAGTTTTTCAAGGGAATCAATCTGTTCATCGGGTGGTTCTTTGATAATTGTACCATCCCGGTCAAGAATTACGAGTTTCATGCTGCCATTTCCCTCAGAGCATCAAGAAGAAGATCGTTTTGTTCTTTTGTGCCGATGGTGATCCTCAAGCAGTTATCGAGAAGAGGATCAGAAGAACGGTTCCGGACGATTATGCCGTTTTCGGCAAGAAATTTCTCTGTTTTGGAAGCGTCTTCAGACAAAACGAGAAGAAAATTCGCATCACTTGGAAATACTTTTTTAAAAATATCCATTCTTTCAAACTCTTTTCCGAGTCTATCCCTTTCAGAAAGAATATCCGATACGGCGTTTTCCATAACGATTCTGTTACCAAGGGCGAGTAATGCGGCTCTTTCGCTTAATACGTTTATGTTATATGGTAGTTTGATTCTCATCAAGTATGTGACTATCTGCTCATCAGCTACGCAATAGCCCAACCGTATTCCGGCGAGTCCCCAGGCTTTGGAAAGCGTTCTGAGAACGATCAGATTAGGAAAATCTTTGACTTTTGGAGTAATCGAGGGGAGAACGGAAAATTCGATGTACGCCTCATCAACGATTAAAATTAACCCATTATCCCGCGTGTACTCAAGCAGCTTATCGGTGGAGAGGACATTACCTGTAGGATTGTTGGGTGAACAACAAAAAACGAGTTTTGTCTTTTCGTTTACGGCTTCATCAAGTTTTGAAATATCAATGTCAAAGTCATCACCGAGCAGGCAGGATCTTGTTACGATTCCATTCATTTCCGAAGATACTTTGTACATTCCGTAGGTTGGCTCAATGACTACTACTTCATCCCGGTTCGGAATGCAGAAAAGTCTTATTAGAAGATCAATAATTTCGTCTGAACCTGCACCGGCAAGCATATTTTCAGCAGATATATTCAAATAATCAGATAGGGCGGATCTGAGAGTTGTCTGGTTCGGATCAGGGTATCTATTAGCGTTTAAACCACTGATATCAATTGTATTGTCGAACGGGTTCTCGTTAGCGTCCAGCAGAACACCGCTGTTACCCGCAAGATGGCGAGCGCTGATATAAGGCTTGAAGTCGAGCAGTTCCGGACGGATAAGATTCTTCAGTTCAAGCATTGATAAGCCTGACCTGCACCGATTCATTATGCATCTGAAGTCCTTCAGCTTCCGACAATCCTTTTACAGCCGACGCTATATTTTCCAAACCGGTACGATCTGTTTTTTGAAATGTGATGAATTTTTGGAAATCGCTTAGAGATAACCCGCTCTGAGATTTCGCACTACCGTTTGTAGGAAGCGTGTGATTCGCGCCGGTGGCATAATCACCGGCGGCAGGAGGCGTATTGCCGCCGAGAAAAACCGTTCCGGCGTTTTTAATCTTTTCCTTAAATAAATCGGCCTTCTTTATTTGGAGGGAAAGGTGCTCGGGCGCGTATTCATTCGAAAAACGAATAGCTTCCTCAATATTTTCGACTTTCAGAATTACGGATTTATTTAAGCAATTATTCGTGATCTGCTTACGGTCATCAGGTATAGATAGATTTGAAACCGCATCGGAAACAGAATTTGCGAACGCTGTGCTGTCAGTCAATAACAGAACGTTAGAATTAGTTCCATGCTCGGCTTGAGCGGCGAGATCAAGCGCAACGAACAGCGGATCGGCTTGATCATCGGCGATAATCAAAAGTTCTGTGGGTCCGGCCGGCATATCTATTGCGGCGCCGTCCGGGTCGTTCGAGACAAACTTTTTAGCCGCGGTGACAAATTGATTTCCCGGTCCGAAAATCTTATCTACCTTTTGAATGGAATTGGTGCCATACGCTAAAGCTGCTATAGCCTGCGCACCGCCAATTTTGTAAATTTCCCGAATTCCGACCAATTTTGCTGCCGCAAGCAGAGAAGGATTTATCTCTCCATCAGTGTCCGGCGGAGTTGTCATCGCAATCCGTTCACATCCCGCCAACTGCGCGGGAACACCGAGCATCAAAACTGTTGAAACAAGAGGAGCAGTTCCGCCCGGCACATAAAGCCCTATGTTTTCTATAGCCCTTGGCTCGCGGCTGCACGAGATACCGACATCGGTTATGACTTCTCTGATTTGCGATTGCTGCGCTTCGTGAAATTTTAGAATATTATCGCGTGCCGTGCGCATCGAACTATCGAGATTCTTATCGATGCTGTCGCAGGCGTTATCAATTTCTTCCCCGGTCACCGAAAAATGATCAAGATCAATCTTATCAAATTTCTTTGTGTAGGAACGCACGGCACTGTCCCCGTTATTTTTCACATCCTGACAGATTCCTTCAACGGTAGATGTCAAAGAGGATTCGGGATCGACATTTCTGTTTAACAGCGCACTCAGTTCGTGCTGATTTAAACTTTTAAGAAGGCGTATATTCATGCTTACAGGATGATGTTATCGATTGAAGACACAACTATTCCGGTTGCACCGGCACTTTTCAAATCATCGAGTACATTCCAAAATTCCTGTTCATCTACCACAGAATGCAGTGCTACCATGTCATCTTCGAGAAGGGGAATAATAGTGGGACTTTTAATGCCCGGTATCAAGGTTTTAATCTTTTCGATACTTTCAATGCCGGCATTCATGGCAACATATTTTTTACCCTGAGCAAGCACCCTGCTTTGGACACGAGACAAAAGGTTGCCGATGAGCCGTTCCCGGTTTTTATCGGTGAGAGTGGATTTGTGCGCTATCAATACCGCTTCTGACTTGACTAATTCAACCATCTCAACAAGTCCGTGTATTTTCAACGTGCTGCCCGAGGAAATAATCTCGCAGATAGCATCCGCTACTCCAATGGACGGAGTAATTTCTGTAGAGCCGCTAATTTCCGTGATTTTAGAGTTGAGACCTGTTTCAGCTAAGAATTTTGCCAGGATTTTCGGGTAAGATGTAGCGATGGTTTTACCTTCAAGCTCTTCCAATTTATCTATCTGAGCAATCTTTGGTACGCAAATCGAAATGCGGCATCTGCCGAAACCCAGACGGGACAGGATTTCTACATTTGAATTTTCCTCTTCAACGATGTTGGAACCCACTATTCCAAGATCACAGATCCCTTCCTGAACATACCGGGGAATATCGTCATCTCTGATCGCTAAAATATCGAGGGGAAAATTGCTTACGGGAGAATATAGCACACCCTCCCGGTATGAAAAACTGAATCCGCAACCGCTGAGTAAGTCAATCGATCCCTTGGTTATCCTGCCTGATTTTTGAAAGGCTAATTTCAACCTTCCGTTATCTTTGTTTAAATTTTCCAAATTATAGTCTCTTATTTATCGTTGGTTTGTGAAATATTTCTAAGCATTTTTGAATATCCACCCTTGCCTTTTTTAAGCCATTTGTGAACTCTTGCAACCGTAGTGGAGCTGAGTCCGGTAATTTTTTCGATTTCTATGTAAGTTTTGCCGTCATTAAGCAAACGGGCGACTTTCCATCTCATGGCGGCTTCGTCAATCTCGGTTTTAGTTAAAAGATCCCGCAAGAAATTTTTACACTCCTCAACGGATTCGAGACTGACAACCGCTTCGTACAGTTTATTTAAGTCTTTTTTATTTAGTTTTTTCATTTGCCAGGCACTTTACCTTAGTAAAGTGCTATTATAACTCATCAGGCCTGTCTTGTCAAGAGTTTTTTTAATTATAAGACGCTATTCTTCTGAAGGGGAATACTCAAAGTTCAGACTGAGGAGGATTATAACTTCCGGTTAGCTGATTAATAGCCGACTCTGATTAGCACCAAATAAACAATGTGAGCGGTTCAAAATCTTGTAAAACAATATTATTCGTTGTACATTTTTTTAATCGCATCCTTGAAATATTAGGTTTTTAAGTCTGGAGAAGTGAATTTGATAGTTTATAACCTATTAGGACAGGAAGTAGCTCGCCTCGTAAGCGAGATTCAGAAGGCGGGCTATAACAAAGTAACCTGGGACGCAGATCTGCGTCCCCTACATTCATTCAAACAAAGAAGATGCTACTTCTAAAAACAGCAATGTCTCATAAGCGTCAATTATGACACACCGCTAAATAGGAAATATTTAAAGATTGTTAAGTAATGAATAAGACGAATCGATCCAAAACCGGAACTTATCTCATACTCAGTTTGAGTGTCGCATTTTTCATTTCGTTTGATGGTCCGGTTGTCCAGGACAAAAAGCTCACCCCGAGAGAGTATATTCTTTTGGAAGAGCGACTTATGGATTTTCAAGATTCAATCCCACGGGTACATATTCAAATCAGCGGATCGGATGACGTCGATACGGCATTTGTAACACCTTCAGAAGCTTATCCTTCTCAAAAGGGAACTTGGACCTTCACATACATTCCGAAAAGCGGTGCTTTTATTTCGGGTGGGAAATTGATGTTAGAAATTCCTTTTGCCTTCCTCCCAAACCAAAAAAGCTGGACCTATCCTCAAGTAAATTATCCGAACCAGAGAGGTTTTGTGAAGGTACGCTCTTCTAATCCAGCAACCGGGATTCAATTGGCAAAGAGATCGAGATTACCTTTCAGTTATAATATCGTGGCGACTTTTAGCGGCGAACCGCCCGCAATTGGCGATACTATTACTTTCACCTACGGAGACATCTCCGGATCGTTGAGCGGAAGGGCTACGAGCAATGTTCACGCAACTTATTATGAGTTCCGCATGCTCGCTGATAAAACCGGGTCGAATTCGTGGAATATTATCACACCTATACCAACAATTCGGGTAGTTAATAATTCTGCCAAGCATTTTCAGATAACAGTGCCTTCACTTCTTACAATCGAAGAATCCGTATCGGTTGTTTTTGTTGCATTCGATGAATACAACAATATCGATACCGAATATTCCGGTACTCTTGAGGTTACATGTTTCGGAGGCTCGGATTGCGGAACACAAAACACGGTCGAGTTTGATTTAGCAGACTCGGGCCGCGTGGTCATTTCTTTCCAATCCGGTGAAGGGGAACATCAATTACTCGCCAAGGATTTTTCAGGCACGGAATACTTCAGTAATCCGTATAGAGTGTCTATGTCTCCACCCGAGTATAATCTGTACTGGGGTGATATACAAAATCACTCGAATATCAGTGACGGGAACGGCACTATTGAAGATTTTTATAACTATGCCAAGAATGTCGCGAATCTCGATTTTGTCGCGTTGACCGATCACGATCATACCTATGGTGTAAACTATCTGACACCCGGAGTCTGGGAAAAGATAAGGGAATTCGCCAAAGCCCATAACAGCGAGGGCAAATTTGTTTCTTTTTTAGGGTGGGAATGGACAAATGAGAGTAGAGGTCACAAACACATTATCTATCCCGGAGATGACGGCGAACCCTACAATAATAAAACTTATCCCTTGGCATCCGATCTTTGGAAGGCTTTGGAGGGACAGAGAGCCTTAACAATACCTCATCATATTGCATGGGGTTCACGCAAAGTGGACTGGACCTTCAGAAGTGATGAATTTCAGCGTCTTGTTGAAATATATTCGCAACACGGTGCAAATGAATTTCACTTAAATCCTCTGGATCATTTATCTTCTGCTGGAAGAGCCCCCGGGCATTATGTCAGGGATGCGCTTGCCATGGGGCACAAAACGGGTATTATAGCATCCAGCGACGGTCACTTCGGATATCCGGGACATGGTTGGATGTGGGCGCCCACAGCTTTGGATTTCACATCTCGTGGAACCGGATTAACAGGAGTATATGCAAATAACCTTTCCAGAGAAACGCTGTTCGAGGCGATTAAAGCCCGCAGGGTATTCGGAACCACGGATCATAGGACAATAGTCGAATTTAAAGTTAATAACGCCTGGATGGGCTCTGAAATCAGTTCCGATTCGCTCCCGTTGATCACAGGAAGCGTTCTGTCGCACACCCCGATTAAGAACGTTGAGATCGTAAAATTTAACGGTATGAACTATGAAATAATTTCTCTCGAATTAGGTGGAACTGATTTATCATTTGATTTCTCTTACAGGGATTCATCATATGTACGGAGTTCATTTTACTACCTGCGGGTAACATCTGTCGGAAACGCAAACGATAGGTTCGCGTGGTCGAGTCCGGTATGGGTAGTTAAGCCTATATTACCGGAGTTGGTGGAACTCCCGGTTACGGATGAATATGTAAATTTCCCGGAATCGGAAAGCTCTTACCAATATGAGATCGGATTTAGTTTCAGGTCCGACGCTCCGCCTTTCAGCACCAGCGATATTTTGAATTTTGAAGCCTATAATATTAGCGGGAGTGATGAAGTATCCGTATTCGTTAACGGCATATTTCTATCATATCTGGAAACGACCGGTGAAAACAATTGGGGAACGACCGGATCAATGACCATCCCCAAGTATCTCGTTGACACCCTTAATGTCATAAGATTCGAGAATACAAAGGTATTACTGAGCTCCGGGCTTTCAGATTGGGGTGTCCGGAAATTGAATATGTCTTCAAAGCCAGTTGGTGTCGCTCCGGGAAGAACTGGAATTATCATTTCATACGAATTAAAACAAAACTTTCCGAATCCTTTCAATCCGGTCACCACAATCGATTACGCCTTGCCGTCGCGATCAGAAGTATCGCTTATTATCTTCGATCTCAGAGGCAGGGAAGTGGCACGATTGGTGGACGAAGAGAAACCGGCCGGTCTGCACTCGGCACGGTGGGACGCATCAAACGTTTCCTCCGGTATCTACTTGTATCGTCTACAAGCCGGCGATTTCGTGCAAACGAAGAAAATGGTTTTACTGAGGTAGGGGACGCAGATCTGCTCCGGGGGAGTCTCTACGAGACGTCCCCTACATTCGTCCGGACGAGGAAGATGGTGTTGTTGAAGTGAGGATATGCGGTCAAAGCCACCACCATTGGCGGGGCATCGCTTAAAATTGTAGGGGCGGGTCTGTGACCCGCCCGCCAGACCACGCGTCGGGCAGGCCCGCAAAATGGGAGGGTTAATAAACCCTCCCCTACGTCCTTCGTATCCCACCCAAATAACCAAATCACTCCGGACTATATGACTTTGAACTGATGAAGGTCCGAATGTCATTCACTCCAGATTTTTCGTGCAATATAGACGCTTAATCAGTAACATTAAGAGGTAGTACGGATATTGGGACGAATCAATGTGGAGGTTTAGATGAAAGTTGGAGTGCCGGTTGAGTCCTATCCGAACGAAAATCGCGTTGCCATAGTTCCCTCTGTTGTGCATCTACTGGTCGAAGCCGGTCTCGAAGTCATAATGCAGCAGGGTGCGGGCGATAAAGCGGGTTTCCCCGATTCTGAATTTGAAAAGCAGGGAGTAGCTGTCTTACCGGATCGCGCTCAACTTTTCTCCTCGGCTGATATTCTTTTGCAGGTGCACGGCTTAAACGTGGACAGTGAGAACGGCTCAGACGATCTGAAATTGCTCCACTCCGGTCAGGTTATGGTGGGTCAGTTCAATCCATTAGGGGCTCCCGAAAACGCTAAACAGATTGCCGATGCAGGCGTCACGGTTTTTTCGTTAGAGCTGCTACCGCGCATCTCCCGCTCTCAGCCGATGGATGTGCTGAGCTCAATGGCTACCGTAGCGGGATATAAGGCGGCGCTATTGGCTGCCGGCGCTCTTCAGAAGCTTTATCCGATGATGATCACCGCGGCGGGGACGATCACTCCCGCGCGGGTCTTTGTGGTCGGAGCCGGCGTTGCGGGGTTGCAGGCTATCGCCACCTCAAAACGTCTCGGCGCCGTGGTACAGGCGTACGACGTCCGTCCGGTGGTGAAGGAGCAGGTTGAAAGCTTAGGAGCCAAGTTTGTGGAATTAGAGTTAGAGACCGAGGAAGCTGAAACGTCCGGTGGGTACGCACAGGCAATGGGCGAAGAGTTCTACAGCCGCCAGCGGGAGATGATGATCAAGGTGGTTGCCGGGAGCGATGTGGTTATTACCACGGCGGCGATTCCCGGTAAAAAATCACCGATGCTGGTTACGGAAGAGATGGTCAAAGGTATGGCTCCGGGCTCGATCATAATAGACCTGGCTGCCGAAGGGGGCGGGAACTGCGAGCTGACGAAAGCGGGCGAGACGATTGACGCTCATGGTGTCACTATTATGGGTCCTGTTAATATAGCTTCCACGATACCTTACCACGCCAGTCAGATGTATGCCAAGAATCTAACCTCATTTCTCCAGAACTTAGTGGAGAACGGGGAAATCAACCTGAACTTGGAAGACCCAATTATCAGTGACACGCTTCTTACGCACGAGGGGGAGGTGGTAAATCCGCAGGTGCGTGAGCTCTTGGGCTTGTCCGTATCGGCACAGTCAACAGAAGATAGGAGTAATTCCTGATGGAAGTTTTTGTAGCAGCTTTGACCATATTTATATTAGCGCTTTTTGTCGGCTATGAAGTGATCACGAAAGTTCCGCCTCTTTTACACACGCCGCTTATGTCCGGAGCCAACGCCATCTCCGGCATCACACTGGTCGGAACAATAGTGACCTCCGGTATGCAGCTGACCACTTTCACTACGATTTTGGGATTCATCGCGGTAGCGATGGCGACGGCAAACGTGGTAGGAGGCTTTTTAGTGACGCACCGTATGCTCGCAATGTTCCACCGTAAGGAAGATAATGTCTAACAATCTTATCAACTTAGCGTATCTCATCGCCGCGGTACTCTTCATCTTGGGTTTGAAGGGGCTGTCGCATCCCCGCACCGCTGTCCGGGGGAATTTTTTAGGGGCTCTGGGCATGCTGATCGCAATAGTCGTTACACTCTTGGACAGGCGTATCGTCAGTTTTGAGATCATCATTGCCGGGATGGTCGTCGGTGCATTGGTAGGAGCGATCATGGCTTACCGCGCTCCCATGACCGCCATACCTCAGGTGGTTGCTATCTTCAACGGCTTTGGAGGGGGTGCTTCTGCTCTCGCGGTCGGAGCAGCGTTAGAGGAGGCTCTCAAAGGAGGGTTCATTGAGACGATAGATATCCAGTTCACTTTGGCTGCCGTTGGTTCCGGACTTATCGGAGGCGTCTCCTTCACCGGAAGCGCTATAGCCTTTGCCAAACTTCAAGGAATATTAAAGGGACAACCTATTATGCTGCCGGGCAGGCATGTGATCAACATTATCCTGGCGCTTGCCTGCGTGACACTCGGTATTTGGATGGTGGCGGATACGACATCTTCGATGCCGTTCTGGATCATGGTGGGAACTGCCTCTCTCCTCGGCATTCTGCTCGTATTACCTATCGGTGGCGCCGATATGCCCGTAGTCATCTCCCTGTTGAATGCTTACTCGGGAATTGCGGCGGCGGGACATGGGTGGGTTCTCAACAACAGCGTACTGATTATCGCCGGCTCGTTAGTGGGCGCTGCCGGATTCATCCTCACGGCGCTGATGTGCCGCGCTATGAACCGCTCTCTTGCCAACGTGATATTCGCCGGTGTCGGCGCAGTAGTTTCCACCGAGGATGAGAGCGAGGATATCTATGCCGGCAAGGTCAAATCAGCTTCGCCGGAAGAAGTCGCTATGATGTTGGAAGGCGCCAGGCGGGTCGTTATCGCTCCCGGATACGGGATGGCTGTCGCGCAGGCTCAATACGCTATTCAGGATCTGACCAACCTGCTTGAATCCAAGGGCGTGGAGGTGGAGTTTGCCATACATCCGGTGGCAGGACGAATGCCGGGACACATGAACGTCCTTCTCGCAGAGGCGAACATACCCTACGAAAAGCTCAAGGAAATGGACGAGATAAACCCCACGTTCCGGCAAACGGATGTGGTGCTGGTAATCGGAGCCAACGACGTGGTAAATCCTCTCGCCAGAGAGGCAGACCCCTCGATTCCTATTTCCGGTATGCCTATCCTCAACGTGGACGAAGCACGTTCTGTTGTAATCGTAAAGCGAAGCCTCAGCCCGGGGTTCGCCGGAATCGCCAATCCTCTTTTTGCCGCTGATAACTGTCTCATGCTGTTCGGCGACGCAAAAGAGGTGGCTGTAAAGCTCACCGCGGCGCTCAAGGAGACTTAGCGGCACAGGCGAAAATTTTGTATTGAAAAAAATGAGTACTTTTACCAGGAAACACTGAGACAGGGGTTAAGCGATGAAATTAATCAGCGAACTCTTACGAGCCAAAGAAAGGGAGATCTGGTCGGTCAAACCGGACAGTTCTGTACTTGAAGCGCTCAACCTGATGGCGGACAAGAATGTTGGGGCTTTATTGGTGTTCGAAGAGGAAAAGTTGGTAGGGATCTTCTCGGAACGGGATTATGCCAGAAAGGTCATCCTGAAAGGAAAGGCTTCGAAGGACACGACCGTCAAAGAAATTATGAGCAGTAAAGTGTTTTACGTCAAACCGGAACAGTCTGTCGAAGAATGTATGGCGTTGATGACGGATAAGCGTATCCGCCACCTTCCGGTACTCGAAGAAGACCAAGTGGTCGGTGTGATCTCTATTGGGGACGTCGTTAAGGCGATCATCTCCGATCAGGATTTCATGATCCACCAGCTCGAGAGCTACATAACCGGAGTTCCGTAAAGAACTCGGATAAAGTATTTATAAGCGGCAAACTCTACCCGGTGTGACGAAGCCATCCGGGCGAAAATATTTCCTGTTTATCTGCCGGACGAGTATATTGGTAAGTAAGTTTGACAGGTCATAATCAGACAGGAGTTCGAAATGAAAAGACTCGCCCCGCTCTTAATCCTGTTCACCGCAATTGCATTCGGACAGGACGTCGATATCAGCGTTCCGTATTCGAAATTCAGACTCGACAACGGACTTACCGTCATACTTCATGAGGATCACACTACACCTATCGTCAGCGTGAACATGATGTACCATGTCGGTTCCGGCAACGAAAAACCGGGCCGCACCGGTTTCGCACACCTCTTTGAGCATATAATGTTCGAGGGTTCTGAGAACGTGCCTGAAGGGAAGTTCGACGAATGGCTCGAGGCGGCTGGCGGTTCGAATAACGGCTCAACGGACAGCGACAGAACCAACTATTGGGAGAATGTCCCCACCAACGCCCTCGATCTGGCTCTTTTCCTCGAATCGGACAGGATGGGTTTCCTTCTCGGGGCTATGTCGCCGGAGAAGGTTGACGGGCAGAGAGACGTGGTGAAAAACGAACGGCGCCAGTCCTACGAGGACAGACCGTACGGTATGGTCTGGATCGCTCTTAGGGAAAATCTTTATCCCGAAAATCATCCTTACCATTGGCCTACGATAGGTTCGATGGAAGACCTTTCCGCTGCGAGCTACGAGGACGTGGTTGAATTCTTCAACCTTTATTATACTCCTAACAACGCCAGCCTCGTCATAGCCGGAGACATCTCGCCGGAGGAAACTCTCGCTCTTGCCGAAAAGTGGTTCGGCGGGATAAAAAGAGGAGAAAAAGTACCCCGGATCGAAGTACCCGAACTCGATCTCACGGAGGAGCGGCGGGTTACGCTCGAAGATAAAGTTCAACTGCCGCGGATACATTTCCTATGGCATACGCCTGCTATATTCAAACCTGGTGACGCCGAGATGGACGCCGTCGCGAGCATCCTTGCCGAGGGAAAAAACTCCCGTCTTTACAAAAGGCTCGTCTACGATATGCAAATTGCGCAAAGCGTTGTCGCATTTCAGGCATCAAGTATGCTCGGATCATATTTCATGGTCAGGGCAACGGCGCGCGCCGGACATACGCTCGACGAACTTGAGGAGGTTATCGATGAAGAGATAGCGCTCTTGAAGTCGGAATCTCCTTCCGAACGGGAAATTCAACGGATGGTGAATCAGATAGAAGCTTCCTTTATCTCACAACTCGAACGCGTCGGTGGATTCGACGGGAAAGCCGACATGTTGAATCATTACTATTATCAGACCGGAGAGCCGGATTATTTCAACACCGACTTGAACAGGTACAGATCGCTCACCCCTGAATCTGTAAAACGAGCTGCCGAAGATTATCTCATTGACGCTCGCGTGGTGATCAGCGTAATCCCTGAAAAAACCACAGAAACATCAGAAGATAACTAACGAGTTCCCGGAGAGTTTTTTATTATGAATAATTTCAATCTGAAGCAATCGCTCAGAACAACCCGAATTATGTTATACGCCGTAATCTTTGCGCTGACGCTGACTTCTTGCAGCACACCTAAACCGGTTGTAGACCGGAGCATGCCACCCGCACTGGGCGCTCCACCTTCTTTCAGTACACCGGAAATAGCTCATCTGAAATTGTCGAACGGACTTCCGGTAACGCTGTTCGAAAAACATAACGTACCGATCGTCCAGATGAACCTCATAGTGAATACGGCATCGATAATGGATCCGGAAGGGAAGGAGGGTCTTGCGAGCATGACCGCTACTATGATGGACGAAGGAGCCGGGGAATATGACGCTCTTGCGCTTGCCGACGCAATCGATTTCCTCGGGGCAAACATATCGGTAAATGCGGGACGGCACACGACGGTCATTTCGTTAAACTCCACACTCGCGAGATTCGACGATGCTTTGAAACTCTTTGCCGATATCCTCCTTAAGCCCTCATTCCCTGAAAAGGAACTCGAGCGGTTAAAAAAAGAACGGTTAAACTCGCTGATACAAAGGCATGACAAAGCGCGGCAGATAGCAAGTATACTCTTTAGGCGGACGCTTTTCGGCGAGGATCATCCATACGGCAGAGAAAACTTCGGCACCGAATCATCGCTCAAGAGTTTTACGAGAGACGATCTAATTTCTTTTTATCAATCTTATTTCAAACCGAACAACGCCTCGCTTATCGTAGTGGGTGACGTAGATCCTCAAGCGTTATTGCCGAAATTAGAATCGATCCTCGGTTCATGGGAAGCGGCGGAGGTTAATTCGGTTGAAGTTCCGGTGCCTGTTCAGATCGAAGGGAGAAAGGTTTATCTTGTGGATAAACCGGGTGCGGCGCAGTCGGTAGTTCGCATCGGCAGAATAGGCGTCGACCGGTACTCGGATGATTACTTCCCGATAGTCGTGATGAACACGATACTCGGCGGTTCTTTTGCTTCGAGGCTTAACCAGAATCTCAGGGAGGAACACGGATACACTTACGGCGCGCGGTCATTTTTCAGCTTCAGGCACGTCCCCGGAGCGTTTGGGGCGTCCGCCGACGTCCAGACGGACGTTACGAAAGAAGCACTCACCGAATTTTTCAAGGAACTGAACGGTATCTTTGAAGATGTAACGGAAGCAGAAATGACAAGAGCAAAAAACTTTGTGGCGCTGCGCTTTCCCGCCAGATTCCAGACGGTGGGTTCGATCGCAGGACAGCTGGCGGATTTAGAAGTCTATGATCTGCCTGATGAATATTATGACACTTACGTCTTCAACATCCTTTCCGTAACGAAAGACGACGTGTTGAGAGTCGCGCGGAAATACGTCGTGCCGGAGAACGTGGCTGTCATAATCGTCGGCGACCGTGAGAAGATAGAAACCGGAATCGGTGAGCTTGG
>JADFGO010000024.1 GCA_022567655.1 Candidatus Neomarinimicrobiota bacterium | reverse complement strand
TTGCTTAAGAGGCTCTCCCTTTCCTGCTCCAATTCGCTGATCTTCCCGCTTGATTCTTCATCTTCCTTTTGCAGGGATTCTATATGACGACCTGAACGAGCTATCTCTTCCATCGAATCTTTAATACGGGATTTTGTTTCGTTCCGGGTTTCTTCAATCCCGGATAATCTGAAATTCAGCGCCTCAAGATTCCTTTCATCAGCCACAAAAGATATTGTAGCTTCCTGATGATCCCTGGATGCGTTGTCTTTTGCGTCAGATGCCTGCTCCACCTCTGCCATCACTTCTTCATATCTCTTGAGAAATCCCGATTGGCGTTCTTCGAGCAAATCTATCCCGTTTTGTTTGTTGGTTATCGAATCTCTCATTTTTTTGATGTTCTCTTCGTCGGATCCATCATCTTCCATCTGCTTCAGTCTTTCGTTCACCCTCTTGATCTCAGAATCAATCCCCTTTATTGACCCGGCAAGTCCGGCGTCACCCGAGAGAATTTCTCTTTCCCTCAATAACAGTGAATCGATCTTGCCCTTTTCTGTCTCAAGAAATGACAAGCGCGTTTTTAGTTCAGCTTCTGAATTTAAGATCCTCTTTTCCAAATCCTCCAGCTTGACCGATAACTCATCTCGAAGTTCTTTCCTTCCTACCCTGGCTGAATCGGCAGATGAATGACCTCCTGATTTTATCATAGCAGCGCCGTCGTACAAGAATCCTTTTGTATCAACGACCCTGAAACCAGCGGGATAATCTGTTTCGCCGTTAAGTTTCTCTATTATCAGCAAGTCGGAGAACAAATTTTCAACAAGATTTGCATAATTCGATTTAACGACTTCCCCCGCAGGTATATAACCGTTTCCGGGAAAGTTTTTGATCTCAACCGACTTCAAAGACTTGAGTGCGATGAATGTCACGGAACCTTTCTGCTCCTTCGAGACCCATTCGGCAGCTGTTCTTGCATGCTCAAGCGTATCCATTACCACGAAATCCGCTGCATAGCCGAGCGCCTGTTCAACCGCGATCCTGTGTTCGGATATTACGTCAATAAGATCGGTTACAGTGCCGAGAACACCGTTCAGCTCTTTTCCGCGTTCAAACAGGTTCAACACACCGCTTGAATGCCCGCCGCGGGCTTCGATGAGCTCGTCCAACACGGTTATCCTTGAAGCTAATAACCCTCTTCGGGAAGAGAACTCAGCCAGATTTGCTTCTAATGCGGCAATCGCTTCCTTTAATTCGTCAGCTACTTCTGAAGCCGCAGACAGTTTTTCGTCGTTAAGAGTCCTTTCGGTGATATAGCCTTTTCTTTTTCTATTAGAGTCCCTTAAACTGTTCATAGACGTCTCGAGCAACAACTCAAGCTCCTCCTTTTCCCGGTTTCTTGAGTCGCTGTTCTTATCGATAGCGTCGATCCTGGCGACGAGCATCTGCTTCTCACCGCTTAGTTGTCCGATCTTATCGATATATTCCGCTCGTTCATGCTCCAGATCGCGCAATTCGGTTTGCTGCTTTTTCAGAAGTTCATCGGCCGCGTTAAGCGCTGATTTCATATCTTCATACTTCTCTTTTCTTCCATGCAAATTTGATTCTGCTTCCATAACCTGAGATTTGAAGAGTTTCTCCTGTTCCTCGAGAGCGTTTAATCTCTCTTCGGCTGACTGAATTCTGACATTGGCATTCTCAATCGCTTTCTTTTCAGAAGATATCGTTTGTCTGGCTATAATCTGCCTTTCCTTGACTTCGATATGCTGCCGGGTCTGGTTTTCTATATCTGTCTCGCATTCCTTGATTTCCTGATCGAGCGCGTCAAGATTGTTTTCGAGCCTTTCATGGAGAGCTTCGTCCATTTCTATCTGACTCGCCGCATCGTCCCTTTGCAGTTTTTCCTTTTGCAGTCTGCCGGTAAGCGGTTCAACTTTCTTCAAAATTTCATGATACTGGAACCGGGCAAGCCTTATATCCCCTTCCACAAAGGCATCTTTCTCTCGTTTATACCTTTTGAACTTACCCAGCTGATATTTCAGCGAACGCACGTTCTTTTCCACTTCGCTTATGATGTCAAACACCCTGAGAAGGTCGGTTTTAGTCGCATCTAATTTTCTCAGAGTAGTTTTCCTCTGGTGTTTATACTTTGTGATACCGGCGGCTTCCTCAAACATTTTTCTCCGCTCCACCGGGTCTTCCGACAGGAGGCTGTCTACCATCTTGAGCTCTATCACCGAGTAAGCGTCCGGACCCATACCGGTGTCCATGAACAGATCGTTAATATCTTTCAGCCGGACTGGATTGTTGTTCAACAAATAGTCCGACTCCCCGTCGCGGTAGAGTCTCCGCGTAATAACCACATCCGTATATTCAGTCGGTAAAATTCCCTTGTTGTTGTGCAGTGTGAGGGAGACTTCGGCAAACCCGAGCGGTTTCCTTCCGTTGGAGCCGTTAAAGATAACGTCCTGCATTTTCTCCGTCCGGAGTACGGAGACACGCTGCTCACCAAGCACCCACCTGATAGCGTCGACAATATTCGTCTTCCCGCAGCCGTTCGGCCCGACGATACTCGTTATTCCCGGCTCAAGCGGGATCTCTGTTCTTTGCGCAAAAGATTTGAATCCGAATATTTCTAATTTAGAAAGATACATATGATATTTTAACCCGGAGGCCAGTGCATCGGTCGTCCTCCGAGGAGGTGCAAATGGAGATGGAAGACACTCTGCCCTGCGCCTCTTCCGTTGTTTATAACGAGGCGGTAACCTTCCGCGTCGATCCCTTCCTTGGAGGCTAAGCTATTAGCCGTATCAAACATATTATATAGAAGATCAGAATGCGTTTCATTCATATCAGCTGCGTAAGCAATGTGCTGCCTCGGAATTATAAGTATATGAGTCGGAGCTTGAGGGTTAACGTCCCTGAACGCGACAACCGTCTCATCTTTATACAATACGTCAGCCGGAATCTCCTCCGAAACTATTTTGCAGAAGAGACAACCGGATTCACTATCGGTCATTCCGCGGTTCTTCCATCATAGTGCGCCATAACTTGAGACACAATCACGGTTGACGCCGTTTCCGAGCGTAATCGTCTGATTCCTAACGACACCGCCTTGAATCCGCTGTTAAGCGCTGTTTCTATCTCATCCTCGGTGAAATCGCCTTCCGGTCCGATCAGTACGGATACATTTTTTACCAACACGCCGTTTAATCCGTTTAGCAAGGTGTTTAATGAAGGGAGCCGGCGGTCCATGACGCCGATTAACTTCAAATCATCTCCCGATGAATCAGAGACGAATTGGGTTAACCCGGTCGGATCGCTGATTTTGGTCAACCTGCTCCTTCCACACTGTTTCATCGCAGCAATCGCAATCTTTTCGAGTCTTGCCCGGTTAAGCGATTTTTTCTCCGAACGGGAGCTGTTCAAAGGAACAAGTTCCGTTAATCCGAGCTGTATGCAGCTGTTCAACACTTCCTCCACATGAGAGGATTTCAGTATTCCCAAGCCAAGCTTCAATTTTATTTCAGGCTCATTATACTCCGGAAAAGTCTTGGCAATTGTACACGTTACGGCATCGTCCCCGAAATCTACAATGTTTGTTTCGTAGGCTGTTCCTTTGCCGTTAACAGCCCAGATGATATCACCCTTTTTCTTGCGGAAAACATTTTGAATATGATGAGCTTCTCCTCCGGTCAATTTAAGGACACCGTTAGTTACGTGGGAGGAATCTACGTAAAAAAAATCACGGTTTTTTGTTTGCGGCATTATTTTTCAGTCATCTGAGCCAACTGCCAAATTCAGCTCTAAATGCGAATTCTCCAAGTGGTCGTCTTCCATCAAGGTCTATACCAAAATCAATGATACTGTAACTTATATTCAAGTTGATAAAATTTTTCTTACTCGTTTGGATCAAAGCGCCACCGCTAAATCGGATTCCCATAGTGTAATAAGCTTTCCCGTCTCTAAACTGTTCGGTGAAACCCACATTCGGTCCCTCCGTCAAATCAAACGCCACTACAGGACCCCCGGAAAGTTGAACATACGGTCTCATATTACTCACCAGTTGATCCACCCATAGATGACGTCTGTATCCGAAGAAAACAGGGAAAAGCAGCAAATTTCTATCTCCGATCTTAATATTTACTACCCTTCCGAATTGATCTATAACTTGGAACGCAAACTCGCCTCTACCCTTAATCGATATGATCTCAAATTCCGATGTAAACACGGTGTATGGATTCCTTTTCCAATTATAGGAATATCCTGCGCCTACCCCTTTATTGGTGAGCACGATCCCAAATCCCCTCTCATTTTTCAGCTTTCCGGCGAACGCTTCCGGAGCGAATAGTAGCGATATTAACATAACTATCAATATTCTGAATATTAAGGAACTCTTCATTATCAATTTTCTGTTTCTATGAATTTTATCAGCTGAACAACCGTTCCGTCCTCACCGGAAGTTACATTAACTTCGTCCATAAGTGTTTTCATAATCAGTATACCTCTTCCGTCGTCCCTGAGCAGGTTTTCGCCTATCCTCGGATCTTTCACTCCGTCCATCTCAAATCCGCCACCCTGATCTTTTACTTCCACGCTGATTTTATCTTCATCTACTGTATACGATATATCTACTTTTAAAGATTCGTTTTCTTTATTGCCATGCTTAATCGCGTTGTTGACGGCTTCTGTTACAGAAATCGTAATATCGTCGATCTCATCGCTTGAAAAACCCGCTTCTTCGCCTATGCTTTCGGTTAGAGCAGCCACTTCCGACAGTTCGGAAATTTTGCTCCGAATCTCAAGGTGTTTGGAAGAAATAACTACCACATCAACCTCCTCACACCTCAACTACACAATATATAGCGTTATCATTGTAAATACAACCATTTTATTCTTCTTCCTCTTTATCGGCGTCATCTTCCGTATCGTTACCTTTTTCTTCATCCGTCTCCCCACTTTCGTCGCGAGAAGTAAGATTTTCGAGCAGATTGTTTAATTTGCCCATCGCTCCCACCATCTTTTTTGTTTCTCTCTGCATTACCATATTTTTAAGCGACGGGTCATTTAATTCTTCTTCTGACCCCGGCTCGGGAAGAATATCCAGTTCATTTGTATCTATCTCTAAATTTGGTGATTCCTCGGAATGAATATATAAAACATTTCTCGCAAACGGCATGTCCACATTTCGCAGGTCGAAGCGTTGTTTGAGAAGTTTGCGTATCTCTCTTTCTGCTTCGCCTTGTTTTCCCGGTTTAACCTTGGCTATGATCCTTGCGTAAGTTCGCTGGCGCCGAATTCGGTGATCGCCTGGACCGTAGGGTGCTCAATTATGATATCGTGATTCTCTCTTGCCCATAGTGAAGCGACTTCTCCCATTACCTGTAGCGCCTTTTCAAAATCCTGTTCATAAGCCAGTCCGACATTTACTATCACCCTCATAAAACCCTTGTTCAAATTACCAAAGTTCGACAGCTCGCTGTTCGGGATATTTCTCAGCTCTCCTGAAAACAATCTGACCTGAGTATATCTGATGCCGACGTTTTCTACCGTACCCTTAATGCCCCCTACGTTGATCAAGTCCCCGACAGAGATCAGATTCTCGAGAATAAGTAAAAACCCGGCGATCAAATCCTTAATTATCGATTGTGCTGCAAAACCGATCGCAATAGCGAACATACCTATCCCGGCAACCAGGGCGGCTGTGTTAATCCCCAATTCACCTAATATCAAAACCCCCGCAAGGCTCCACACAGATATTTTAATCAGGTTTTGGAGAATGGGAATTATTGTGAGGCTCTTTTCAAGCGTTTTTCCCTCTTCGTGAGATAATTTCAGACCTCTTAAACGCGAGTTCAGTCTTCTATTAATGAATCCGGCTATAAGAAATGCTAGAAACCCTATAAGCAGTATCTTTAATGCGACTCCGATGTACCTTATGATCAGTTCTTCGCTCAACAGAGTATTTATCATCTCTTTCAAATCATTTTCCTATGCTTGATTATGTTTATCATTCCAGGTCCTTGAACTCGGCATCTTCCACATCGCCGCTGTCATATTTCAACCCCCCGTCTTCTTTCTTGCCCATGCGGGTGTGTATAGAAGTTTTGCGGAATCTGATAGTCCATCCCTTGATCAATTTAATAAAAAACCATACAATCAGAACGAATATGATCAGTTTGATCATTACATTCCCTTGGGATTATAATATCTCGTCCCGGAAAACGGTTGCCTGATCTTCTCTAAAAGGCTTTCCCTATCGCTTTCAACATTCACAAAATCAATGTCCGTTGAATTGACTATCAATAGTGGGCTGCTCTCGTAACGGAGGAAAAAATCGTTATAAGCGTCGTTCAACTCCTGTATGTAATCTTCCGTGATCAACTCCTCGTAATGTCTTCCCCTATCCCGGATGTTCTCCATGAGCCTCTCGGTCGAGGACTGAAGATAAACGACAATATCCGGATTCGGGATATCCTTTTCAAGAAGTGTAACGACCGAGTTATAAAGCGACAACTCTTTATCCGAAAGGTTGATATTCGCAAAAATCTTATCCTTTACGAACATATAATCAGATACGAGAAGCTTATGAAACAAATCTACCTGCATCATCTCCTGATGCTGCCTGTACCGGCTCAATAAAAAATACAACTGGGTTTGAAACGCAAACCTTTCCCTGTCCTTGTAAAAATCCTCCAAGAACGGATTTTCTTCAAACTTCTCATAAACCACTTTTGCCGTAAAGTATTCTCCGATTATAGTACAAAGGCTTGTTTTTCCGACACCTATCACGCCCTCTACCGCAATATAATATAGATTTCTCACTCTGCCACCGTAGCGTCAACCCGCTCAGATTCAATATCATACGGTGATATGTGAGACTTATCTCCGGTAGATTGCAGCAAGGCTTTAACCGTTTTGCCCTTTAAGGGACAAACAAAATCGCCGGCTAACTCTGCGAGCGGAAGGAGAACAAATAGTCGTTCATATAGAAGCGGATGCGGGATTCGGAGAGTTTTTGTATCGATCAATTTTGAGTTGTAATACAAGATATCTATGTCAATTACGCGTGGTCCGTTCTTCGTTCCGCGAACTCGCCCGATATTTCTCTCAACCACAAGGAGGGATTTCAATAATTCTGAGGGCGAATACCCGGTTTCAATTTCCAACGCCATGTTGAGAAAGTACGGCTGTTCCTGAAGATACATCGGTTCCGATTCATAAATTCCGGACTCTTTGACCACCCTGATTTTGTTCTCCTTTGAAATCGAATCTACCGCGATTCGGAGATTATTTATTCTGTCGCCGAGATTTGAACCTAATCCTATGTATGCAGTCTCGCTCAACTCAGGTTATTCAAGCTCTTTATTAATAGCATCTCTTGACAATTCAACTTCCACAAAATCTATTACACCTCCGATGGGAACGTTCCTCTTCCTGAGTCTCACTTTTACCTTGATTAACTCGAACCTACCCAACACTTCCTCGGCAACCTCATCGGCTAGCCGCTCTATAAGATGGTATTTGGAACGCTCAACCTTTTCTCTTACCAGATCATATACCATTTGGTAATCAATGGCATCCGACAACTTATCTGATTTTGACGGCTTGCTGAAATCACCGATAAGATCTATATCGACCTCGTACCTTCCGCCGATTTCCTGTTCCTCTTCGAGCGCGCCGTGATAGCCGAAAAATACCATGTTATTTAGCGTAATTCTATCCATAATGCATATTATAGTCTATCGAAATAAGGTAACTTCAACCCCTTGAACATTCAATATAAAACGTGAAACCACAACGATCTATGCGGCTTTTTCATCTTCGTTTTTCATATCATCTACGAAGGATGAACCCTTTGAAGCTGACTTCAGAGTTATGTTGCTTTTGAAAAGGAAATATAACCCCATCAAAGTTACCGGAATATAGTTCGTGGCGTGCATCACAACGGCGGATGCGCGGGCTAAATCAACGTCTATTCCCATAAACACGAACCCCGCGATCACAAAGCCATGAAAAGTACCTACGTAACCGGGAGCGGAAGGTATTGAAACGGCAAAAAGAATAAATACGAGAATGAGAAGTGACGCTGAGAACGGAAGATTAAAATCGAATATTTCAATCGCAAACCAAACCCAGAGAACGTTGATCGTCCATAATATTGTCGACAGAAATACAAGCCAGAACAACTGCCTGACGTCATGAATTACCTTTAAACCGTCTGAAAACGATCTTATGACGACTTCACTCTTAGCCGCCGCACTATCTGATATCTTACCCGCTATGAAGTTGTTCAGCTTCACAAGAGATTCTATATTATTCCGCGAATAGATAGAGAAGGCAATAAGAGCGATAAAAAGACCCACAGTGAAGTATCCGGTTACAACCGCCCATTCGGGAAGATTCGGATATGAGATCAACGCCAGCCCGAAAACCGCCAAGACCATAAACAGATCGAATATCCTCTCGATCAAAACGGAACCGAGAGCGGCGGCTTTAGAAACACCTGAATCTTTCCAGATGGCAATTAGCCGAACAATGTCGCCAATCCTGAACGGCAGAACGTTATTAGCCATATATCCTATCATCGTCGCCGAAAACGCTTCTGTTGTACTCACTTCTTTAACCGGATTAAGAATGTACTTCCATCTGTAACCTCTAAGCCAGAAGCTCGCTACCATGGCGGCAATTGCAGGCAATATCCAGATATATTCCGCTTTCTTGATCGCTGACAGAAATTCTTCGAAATTTATATCGCGAAATGCGAAATAGACGAAGACGATGCTTATGCCTATCCCGAGTAACTGTCTCTTGCTCATAAAAATCAGTGTGACCTAACGAAGGTCAACGACGTTCGATCCGGGAGGCGGTTTTAAAATGAAGTGAGACTTATCAAATTCGGGTTCAAGGTTTATCTCTGTAATCTCCCATGACGTGACGTTTTTATTGATGTCAACGTACTCTATCTTACGGGTTAAATAGTCATCGCCGTCCACCCAAATTCTTATTACAGTCACGAAACTACTTTTATCTTTCGGAGTTAGTTCAATGAGGTACTCACCTTCAAACTTATTTTCTTCTGAGAGATTAGCGTAATAGTCCTTTGGATAATCGAACAGAAAATCACTGGGAATTCTTGTGCCTCCGGATTTATTCAACCGTTCAATAATGACTTGATCGGTGAATGCGGAATATGACCAGATCGTTTCACCGTCGCTGACTATCGTTTGTTCATCTGTGAAAAGTCGAAACATCTTAAGATCTTTCAAGTCCAGCCTGCCTGTTGTCTTACTGCCTGTATTCGAGGATTTCCACTTATAGGACTGCTCGTAAGCGATAGAGATCTCCTTTTGCTTTTTCAGCGTATCTCTCATCTTATCCATTACGCTCTTCGCTGTTTGACCCTGTGAGGTCAACGGCGAACCGAGGATAAATAGAACGGCAAATATTAAGTAGGCTGATAAATATCTCGGGCTATAAATCACTCATCATCCTCTTCATTGCTGTTTTCAAGATTTTTCTTCAGATCCTCATCATCCCAAAGTACTTCCCGCGCCTTACTACCTTCAAAAGGACCGACGACTCCGGCATTTTCAAGCTCATCTATGAGCCTCGCAGCTCTGGAATATCCCACCCTTAACCGTCTTTGTAATAATGATACGGAACCCTGCCGGTGAGTTACAACAAGACGCATCGCTTCAGGCAAAAGAGCATCATTCCCGTAATATTCGAGATATCCCTCTTTGTCTGAAGATAAGGGAGCTTCCTTCATAGACGGCAGAGGCTTTTCCTCGTATTTCGGCTGCAAGTTCACATGTTCCATGACCCTCTCAATTTCCGGCAGTGAAACAAATGAATTATGCACTCTTATTGCTTCCGGTTCAGCGGGTGGAACGTAAAGCATATCCCCATTGCCGAGGAGTTTCTCTGCTCCGTTCATATCAATGATCGTACGGGAGTCAACTTTAGTGGCCACTTGAAATGCCATCCGCGCCGGGAAGTTTGCCTTGATCACTCCCGTAAGCACGTCCACCGACGGACGTTGAGTAGCCACAATCAGGTGGATACCGACAGCACGTGCCATCTGCGTCAACCGCGCTATCGGTTCCTCGATATCCTTTGCGGCGGTTATCATCAAATCCGCCAGCTCATCGATTATCACTACGACGTAGGGTAATTTGGAGAATTCATCGGATGTTTCAGCCTTGTTGTTATAGTCGGCGATGCTCCTGACTCCAGCATTCACGAGAAGATCGTATCGCCGCTCCATCTCCACCTCAGCGCTTTTAAGCGCTATGACCGCGAGTTGAGGTGAAGTGATAATTTGCTCCTTTACATCCCGCAGCGGCATCAGATAATAATTTTTGAGCTGTTTATAAGTCGAGAGTTCTAATTTTTTCGGATCTACCATAATGAATTTGACTTCATCGGGCCTCGCTTTATATAAAAAGCTCGTGATAATTGTGTTGATACATACGCTCTTTCCCGAACCTGTGGAACCTGCAATCAGTAGATGCGGCATCGTGGCAAGATCGACGCAAATAATTTCGCCGGCCGCCGTTTTTCCGAGCGCTATCGTGAGCGGTGATTTCATAGAGGCGAATTTCTCGGAATTTATGATCGAACGCAAATATACAAACTGGGCGTTCTTGTTGGGTATTTCCACTCCGACAGCGGCTTTTCCCGGTATCGGAGCGAGAATTCTCACTCTCTTGGCGCGAAGTGCCAGAGCAATGTCATCCGCAAGCGTCACGATTTTGCTCACCTTTACTCCGGTGGCGGGTTCCAACTCGAACCTTGTTATGACCGGACCGGGATGAACTTCAACGACCTTGGCGCTCACGCCAAAACTTTCGAGCGTATTCTCCAATAGCCTGGCGTTGTTCATGATCTCTTCCTTGGAGATCTGATCCTCAACCGGTTGAGGGGCAACGTCTAAAAGTTCCACCGAGGGGAGATTATATTCCCGTTTTGCATACTCTGCCCGTTCAGCATCATAATCAACTTCTTTTTCGACAATCTGTTCTTTTACCGTGAAATCCGCTCTGTGAATCTCATCCTGATTTTCATCATCCTCTTCGTCAGCCGTCCGATCCGCTTTTGTAACGGTTTCTTTCTCGTCCTCAACGCCTTGAATCATCTCCCCCTCTTCAGGTAGATCCTCCGCCTTCGATTCTTCGGTAACAAGCTCCTTTTGGGTGACTACCTCAGGCGGAGTCCAGTTCTCTTCTGCGATCTTCTCATCTCCCGGCTCAATATCCGGTTCAATAATCTGACGTTGGCTCCGTCGTTTATCTTTGCTCTTTCGTAGTTTGCCCGCAGTAGAAATTAAGTTGCTCAATGCGCTGCCTACCGCGGTCGTCAATCCATAAACACTCATCCCGAAATATCCTGTAACGATTAGCAGCATTGTTATACCCACGAAAACCCAGGCTCCGAGTAAACCGAGAAACGTCGTCAGGAATCCGGCGAACAACCCGCCCGCTGCGCCGGGCAGCGCCCACGACTTTCCAATTATCAAGGCGAGTGCGGTCGAGACGAGTATAGCTACTACAAACAGGAAGAGCGAAAATTTTGCAAGCGCTTTGAATTTCCTGTTTGTAAAAGTCCAAAAACCCCATAAAAAGAGCAGCACCGGGATCACAGCCGAACCGAGACCGAGAAACATCTTTATCAGATAATGGGAGATGAAAACGCCGCCGATGCCCAGAAAGTTTTTTGTCCGCAGCTGAGTGATATTTTCCGGTTCCTCCGTCATATCATAGCTCACCATGGCGGCTCCCATGAGGAACGCCAGAACCATCAGCAATAACCCCACGACTTCTTTTTTTCTTTCTCTCTTATTCTTATCAGCCATAAAATTCTTAACTATTCGGGCTTATAGAACGGGGGTTTGACTATCCGGGCTGACTCCGTTCTTCCCCTAATGTCAACTCTGATTTCCGTTCCCGGTTTATGAGTACCCGCTGCTATATACCCTAACCCGATTCCTTTTTGCAGCGTCGGCGAAAACGTTCCGCTTGTAACACTGCCAACGGCAGCGCCATCGAACAGCAAATCGTATCCGTGCCTCGGGATGGCTTTTTTATCCATTTCAAAGGAGATAAGCTTTTTCTTAAGTCCCTCTTCCTTCTGTTGTCTGAGGATGTCTGATCCGATAAAATCACCTTTGTTCAACTTCGTTATCCAGCCTAATCCCGCTTCTAAGGGAGTCGTCGTACTGTCTATGTCATTACCGTACAGGCAATAGCACATCTCAAGCCTGAGTGTGTCACGAGCGCCGAGTCCTGCCGGCTTTATGCCGAACTCGGTCCCTGCCGACAAGAGCGCCCTCCAGACTGCAGAGGCATCCCCGGATTTGAGATAAAGCTCGAAACCCAATTCACCCGTATATCCCGTTCTTGAAACTATCGCAGCTTTTTCAGCTACCGTGTCTTCCACGAAAGTGTAATACGTAATGTTATCAAGATCGGCAGAGCTCAATCTTTTTATGAGTTCTTTTGAATTTTTCCCCTGAACCGCAATCAAGGAGGTATCGTCCGAAACGTTCCTGAGTTCAACACCTTCCGGTTTATGCGATTCAAACCAGTCAAGATCCGTTTTGATATTTGCCGCATTCACAACGATCATGTAATGATCTTCAAGCCTGTATACGAGAAGGTCATCTATCATTCCGCCGTCTTCGTAGCAGATTCCTGAATACTGAGCCTGGTTCACTTCTAATTTGGAGACGTCGTTCAAGGTCATTTTTTGCAGGTAATCAAGCGCTCCGTCACCGCGCACTTCAAACTCTCCCATATGGGATATGTCAAAGATACCGACGCTCTCCCTCACCGCCTGATGTTCATCCACTATGCCCGAATACTTAATGGGCATTTCGTAGCCCGCGAACGATACGATTTTGGCGCCGGCTTTCAGATGCTCGTCATATAATGCCGTTCGCTTCACTTCACTTACGCTCAAAGGACACCGGCTATCCTGTTCAACGCTTCTTTGATATTCTCGGTCGAATTTGCGTATGAAAGACGCACATATCCTTCGCCGTTCGCTCCGAACGACGTCCCTTTTAGAGAGGCGACTCCCGCTTCGTTGAGAAATTTATCCTCCGCCTCCTGAGATGATAGTCCGGTCTCTTTTATGTTCGGAAATACGTAAAATGCGCCCTTCGGCATTTTGCAGCTGATTCCGGAAATTTCGTTCAAACCGTTTACGATGACTTCTCTTCTTTTACGAAACGCTTCAACCATATTTATCGAATCCTCCTGCGAACCGTTTAAAGCCTGAATTCCAGCCCGTTGAGTGAACGAAGCGGTGCAGGAGTTACAGTTTACCATAAATTTTGTCACCATATCGGCTATATTTTCCGGCATCACTCCATATCCGAGCCGCCAGCCTGTCATTGCGTAAGTCTTGGAAAACCCTTCTATCAAAATCGTTTTTTCCTTCATCCCGTCCAACGAAAGAATCGAGTTGTGTTCACCGTCGTAAACCATTCGACTATAAACTTCATCGGTCAAGACGATTATATCTCTGTCGGCGACCAACGTAGCAATTGCTTCTAAGTCTTCTTTCGGTATCACTCCCCCTGTAGGATTCTGAGGGGAGTTAAGGATTATCATCCGCGTTTTGTCGCTTATCAGATCGCTTAATTCGTTTACGTCGAAACTGAAGTCCATCTCTTCGCGCAGCATTATCGGTATCGCTTTTGCCCCGATGAAGTTGATCATCGACTCGTAGATGGGAAACCCCGGATTAGGATAGATGACCTCATCTTCTTCCTCTATACACGCGAGGATCGCAAAGAACATTATCGGTTTAGCGCCCGGAGTTACTACAATGTTATCCACGCCTACCTCTACTCTCCTCGTGGAGAGAATTTCCTTCACGACTGCTTCTTTAAGCTCCATATCGCCGCTCGCGGGTCCATAATGCGTCCATCCGTCATCAAGCGCCTTATGCGCAGCATCAATTATATGGCGTGGAGTATCAAAATCCGGTTCGCCTATCTCCAGGTGAATTACCGATCTTCCCTGCGCCTCAAGAGCTCTCGCTCTGGCGAGCACTTCAAACGCCGTTTCGGTTCCAAGTCTATTCGTCCTGTCTGCAAGATACATATAAATTTCTCTACCCAACTTTACCTAATGCTTCTTTTATTAACTGCTCAGGCTCTGCATCATTGCCGAGAGTTTTGAGAGATTTCTTCGCGGCGGCAAAAGCCTGTTTGGAGGAGTAGCCCAGGGTCTCTAAGGCATAGGCAGCCGAAAGCAAATTTTCTTCCACCTCCGGTTCTTCGCCTTCGCTTCTCAGCCATTCATCACCGTCTTCCGGGGCGCCGAGCTTATCCCTCAATTCCACTATCAACCGCTGAGCGGTCTTTTTGCCTATCCCCTTTATTGTCGTAAGCCTGTCAACGTCCCCCTCGGTCACCGCTTTTCTCAACTGCGGGATTCCCGTACCCGAAAGGATTCCGATAGCTACTTTGGGCCCTATCCCGGAGATACCGATCAGCAGTCGGAACATCTTTCTTTCGTCTTCAGTCTGAAATCCGTATAGCGACATTTCGTCTTCTCTTACGTGCAAATGAGTGAACAGCTCCACTGATGAATCCTTATCGGGAAGCTTTTCGAAAGTGCTCAGCGGGATATTTATCGAATATCCGAGTCCGCCGACGTCAACTATGACGAGTAGAGGTTGTTTTTGGACAAGAGTACCTCTGATATGACTTATCACAGATTCAGTGCCCCCTGATTGGCATAGCAGATAGCAGCTGCAAGCGCGTCGGATGCGTGTCCGCCCGGCAGCTCATTTACATTCAATAAGTTCTTTACCATATATTCCACCTGCTGCTTGGACGCACCGCCGTTGCCTACGACAGATTGTTTTATCGAACGGACAGAGTACTCGACACTCATGACATTTGCTCTTGCGAGAGTAAGCATCAGGGCGCCGCGGGCATGTCCCATCTGTAACGCGGTTTTGGCGTTCTCTCCATAAAACGTTTCCTCTATGACACCCACTTCGGGTTGCGTTCTCGTAACTACCTCTTCAAGCCAGTTGCTTAAGATCAGAAGACGCTCGGCAAAATTAGTTTTTGAATTGGTGGCTATCTCGCCCGAATCGACATAACTGAGATTATTACCCACTCTTCTGATGACGCCGAATCCCGCGGATGCTAATCCGGGGTCGATCCCGATGATTGTAACTGGTAGGTTCTTCTCAGACAGCGGCTATTTCCTCGATGATGCTTTCGTCTATATCGAAATTTGAATAGACGCCCTGTACATCGTCATGATTTTCCAGCTCCTCCATGAGTCGGAGCAGAACTCGCGCATCGTTGCCTTCAATTTTTACGGAGGAACCCGGCACCTGAGTCAATTCAGTAGAATCCATTTCGATTCCTGACCCGGTGATGGAGGCTTTTACATTCTCATAATTTTCAGGCGTAGTCACTACCTCAAACATATTGCCTTCAGTCCTTATATCATCAGCGCCTGCTTCCACCGCCGCCGAGAAGAGATCTTCCTCGCTTACACTCTTTGTACTGATGAGAATCAGTCCTTTAGCCTCGAATATCCATGCGACGCTGCCAGGACCGGCTAAGGAACCACCGGATTTGGTCAATATGCGCCTGAGTTCGGAAACCGTCCTGTTTTTGTTATCCGTCAAAGCGGATATCAGCAATGCCGCGCCTCCCGGACCATAACCCTCGTAAATCGCTTCCTCATAAACAATACCCGGCAGCTCTCCTGTTCCCCTCTTGATCGCCTTCTCTATATTCGCCAAGGGCATATTGACCCCTTTAGCTGTGGTTATTGCTGCTCTGAGACGGGGATTTGACGATTCGTCTCCGCCCCCTTCACGGGCTGCGACCGTTATCTCCTTGATGACTTTTGTAAAAGTCTTTCCACGCTTAGCATCTATCGCACCCTTTTTTCTCTTTATGGTATTCCATTTGGAATGACCTGACATCTACACAACTCCAAAATAATTTAGCATAATCTGATCAAATTTGAGCTAAAGTCATTAACATCGTAATTTAGATTTTATGCCTCTTGAAAGCAATAGAAAGGTACTGATGATTTTCCCGACACTGAAACAACGCAAGCCCCGCCAACGGCGGTGGCCCTGGCCGCTCATTGACTTTGGAGTGCATCAACTGCGTTGATGCTGCATCCGGCTCAGCCGGATGCACTCCATATTAAGAATAAGTGTAGGGGCAGGTCTGTGACCTGCCCGATTTCAGCTTAACCTGGAATGTTATTCAGGGAATTAAAAAGAGCGTCAGCGAGAGTCCGCCCGGAATAATCTTCCCAAGTGTGTGCTCAGGCTCTTCCCGATTGAATATGAGTCGCACCGTGTAGTTTATTCGATGCGGCGTTTGAGCGTCTTCCCGGAGTCTTGACCAGCGCTATGTCGATCACTTCTTTCATTTCTGAAACGAAATGAAATTTCAGTCCTCTGCGAGTAGATTTCGGTATCTCCTCAAGGTCTTTTTTGTTCTTTTCCGGCAGAATAATTTGTTTGATTCCGGCACGGTGAGCGGCGATAACTTTTTCCTTAATTCCGCCTACCGGCAGAACTGCACCTCTGAGAGTTATTTCACCCGTCATGGCAATGTCCAATTTCAATCTTTTGCCGGTCAGCAGCGATACCATCGCCGAAAACATTGTAACTCCTGCTGAAGGACCGTCCTTGGGGATTGCGCCTGCTGGTACGTGAATATGCAGATCTGTATATTCGATAAACTTGGGGTCAATACCCAATTCCTCGCCTTGAGAGCGTATAAACGAAAGCGCAGCTTCGGCGGACTCCTTCATTACGTCACCGAGCTGACCCGTCAGAGTGAGTTTGCCCTTACCCGGCATTGCGGTCGCCTCAATGAATAGTATATCTCCACCCGCAGGGGTATATGCAAGACCTGTTACGATTCCAGGTTTCTTTATTCTCTCTGCGATCTCGGAGAAGAACCTTACAGGGCCGAGATAATTTGATATAGTCTCTTTTGTCAGCCGCTTCTTTTTCTTTTTCCCTTTCCCTTCCACGATCTCCCGGGCTACGCCTCGGGCTACGTTCGCTATTTCTCTCTCGAGGTTTCTGACTCCCGATTCACGCGTATACGAATGAATAAGCTCCTTCAAGCCTGAATCCTCAAATGTCAGATCCTTTTCGGTAAGCCCATGTCCCTCCAGCTGCTTCGGGATTAGAAATTTCTTGGCGATTTGTGCCTTCTCTTCCTCTATATATCCGGAAAATTCAATCAGTTCCATTCTGTCTTTCAGCGCGGGAGGTATCGGGTCCGCTAAATTCGCGGTGGCGATGAACATTACCTTCGAGAGATCGAATTCCACTTCTAAGTAGTGATCAGAAAAAGTATCGTTTTGTTCCGGATCGAGTACTTCGAGCAATGCGGAAGACGGATCACCACGAAAATCTTTACCCACCTTATCGATCTCGTCAAGCATGAATATCGGATTGTTCGATCCCGATTTTTTCAGCCCCTGAATAATTCTTCCCGGAAGCGCTCCGATATATGTCCTGCGGTGTCCTCTTATCTCCGCCTCATCGTGAACGCCGCCCAGGGACATTCTGACAAACTTCCTGCCTATTGCGTCAGCTATCGATTTACCAACGGAAGTTTTGCCCGTTCCCGGAGGTCCGACAAAACAGAGTATAGGTCCCTTCATGTCAGCCTTAAGCTGTCGAACCGACAGATATTCGAGGATTCTTTTCTTTACCTTTTCAAGCCCGTAATGATCGCCGTCGAGCACCGCTTGCGCCGCTTTAATATCCATGTTGTCTTCTGTTGAAACATCCCATGGGAGGTCTAATAACCAGTCAAGGTAAGTGCGTGATACGGTATATTCCGGAGAGGACGGAGGAATCCGGCTTAACCGGTCGAGTTCCTTTTCCGCCACTTTGAGCGCTTCTTCTGAAAGATTGGCTTCTTCCATCCTTTCTCTGAGCTCTTTCTGTTCCATTGCGAGTTCGTCTTCTTCACCCAATTCACGCTTGATGGCTTTCAGCTGTTCCCTCAAAAAATATTCTCTCTGAGTTTTATTTATCTCTCCCTGTACTTCGGTCTGGATCTTCTCGCCCAACTGAAGGCGTTGAAGTTCCTTATTCAATACTATGTTTGCCTGTTCGAGTCGCCTTCTCAGACCCACCTCTTCCAATATCGACTGTTTTTCGGACGTGCGGATGTTAAGTACTGATATTGCGCGGTCTACTAATTTCCCCGGCTCGTCTAAATTGGCGAGGAGAGAAGTGTGTTCCATCGAGAGATACGGAGCAATCTCGACGATGTCCTGAAAAACCGCCTTTACGTTTACCGTCATCGCCTCTATTTCGAGGTCGTTATCCGTTTCTTCATCGTTAATTTGCTGCACCGCCGCTTTGATATACGGCTCCTCTTCAAGATATGTGATCAACTTAATTCGCTGTAGTCCCTGGATGATAGCGCTTTTACTTCCATCAGGCATATCAAATACTTTCAGCACCGCCGCCAAAGTGCCCCACGTGTAAAGGTCTTTCGATTCCGGATGTTCGATAGAGCCGTCTCGCTGAGCAACAACGCCTATCAACTTATCCGTCTCGCTGACCTTTGAAATCAAACTGACGGACTTCTCCCTGCCGATTGATATCGGTATCACCTGTTGTGGAAACAGGACGGTATTTCTTAAAGGAAGTATCGGTAATACTTCCGGAATATGTTCGTTTTCGAAGCCTTCCATTTCTTTATCTCTCATTTATTTAATTTGCCATTACCATACTTTTTGCAACAATTATGCCAATATCGTCCGCATCTGGCAATACCTTATATTTTGTTACTATCATGTAATATAACAGTTTATACTGCAAATATCAAATAAGATTTGTTTATGGCTTTGACTGTCATAATGTCATACTACCTGTAATTATTGCAGTTCGCACCGTTCAATTAATTATCATTTTTATCGGCGGTAAATTTTCGTACTTCAAAATTGTGTCTATCGGTGAAAACTCAAATATGCTCTCTATGTTTTTTCCTGATATCAGCCCTAATTTGTTTGCCTTAGCGGCATATTTCAAGAGTGAGGGTTTCACAGGGTCATATGTGGGAACAAAATTCCCGTAAGCTTTATTTGCTGCTTGTTTGGAGATGCTCTCTCCTGTCAGCGCCGTTACTCCTTTAGAGAGAATTTCTATTGTCTCCTTTTTATTACTCCTTATCCAGATGGTCGTGCTTACGTGGGCTTTCAGAAACCGATCTACCGCATCAGGATACTCGCGCATGAAGTCAGATCGACATATAAGAACCGCCGATGCGAATATCGATTTGGTCCATAGAGAACTTTCGTTTACGTACGCATAACCCTTTCCCTCCATAATTAACTTCGACGCCCATGGTTCAGGGTACCACGCCCCGACAATAATCCCGCTGATGAACGAATTCATTAACTCATTTCTGTCGAGAGGAGTTATATTTATACTGGCTATCCCATCCGAATTCCCGGGCAGTTTTGCTCTCAAAAAATCCTTGAAGGAGACATATTGTGATCCGTTTATTTCCGGTACCGCGACTGATTTACCCTGAAATTTCGAAATAAAACCCGGAGGAATATTCCTCTGCGCGACAAAAAGAACGCCGCCGCTGCTGACTCCCGCTACAATTTTAAAGGTATTATCGCTCCTGCGGGAAAAACTGACAATCGCTGATACCGGATCGACAAACGCAAAATCCAGTTCGGCTCCTATGATGTCCCTCATTATTGTAGCGCCCGTTAAGTATGCCTTCGGGCTGATCTTTACACCCTTCAAATTTAGAGCGTAATGCTTTTTCTCCACTCCGACGAATGCCTGTGCATGAGTGAAATCGGGCATAAAACCCAACCTTATCTCGTCAGGCAGGTTTGAATTGTCTTTTTTGCTGCATCCGCTCAAAAGCATAAGTATCAGAATTGATTTGAGTAGTCTATTTGACAGAGCGGAATATTTTTTACAGTGAATATCCAAAATTACTTGAAAAAAAAGGTTCATAGAACTAATATAGTCGAGCCGGCATAAAATCAAAGGATGAGGGCATATGGGATTACTCAAAGAATCAGATAAAGAAGCTGTCAGGGAGAGGTTCAGCGAGCTTCAAAGCGATGTTAAGATTATAAACTTCACCCAGACTATTGAGTGCATGTACTGTTCGGAGACGCGCAGCCTTTTAGAGGAAATAGCCGGGCTATCAGATAAGATATCTCTCGATGTTTATAATTTTATCACCGACGAGGAAAAAGTTAAGGAGTTCAACATTGATAAGATTCCGGCTACGGTCATTATGGGCGAAAAGGATTACGGTATAAGATTTTACGGCATACCGTCCGGTTATGAATTTTCGAGTCTGCTCGAGGACATATCAATGGTTTCCTCGGGTGATTCGGGTCTCACACAGGAGACTAAGGATCAACTTCACTCTCTCACCGACCCGATGCACTTACAGGTTTACGTAACGCCTACATGACCACATTGTCCGGCCGCGGTGCGGCTCGCGCATCAGTTTGCGATGGAAAGTGAAATCGTAACCGCCGATATGGTAGAAGCGACGGAATTTCCTCAATTAAGCATGAAATACGGCGTCCGGGGAGTGCCGATGACCGTCGTAAATGAACGACCCGCAATAACGGGAGCACTGCCTGAACCGGTATTTCTCGCTCAGGCTATGTCAGCTGTGAATCCCGATATGACCGGTTAATAGTCATATTATTATAAGTCAAAAGAGGCGTCTTGCTGTAAGACGCCTTTTTATATAGAATTAGAATTTTTAAAAGATAGACGGTCCTAATTCAAAACTTTAAGATTCGTCCTCCCCTTTATTGCCATACAATCTCTGCCAGACGAGAAGCCCCAATCCAACGAACACTAAAACCGTTGCCGGAGCGTAACCGTCCTCTCTCGTCATCTCATTCAGCCAGATACCGAAAAATAATCCGGATCCGCCGAAAAGAAATATTAACGCCCATTTTGCCGTGTTATAATTACTCTTCGGCCTGGCGAATAATTGCTTGAGGTCTTCCACGCTCACGTCTTTCTCTAAAAGCAGCATTCTTTCCCTGTGTCTCGTCATCATGTAAAAATATATTACGAATGCCGCAGCTAAGAACAGAGTTATAGGTATTAATATTTCTTCGTTCATCAGTTTCTCCTTTTTTCGCTTTTCAGTTGTTGGACAGAGTCTGCTCAGGAATTGTTGCATAAAATGAAATTACGGAGTAATATTTTTTATTCAGTGCAACATTATGGTCATTAACCCTGTCACATAACTTGGATGGAAGAGTTAACCTTTATGGTTGAGCGGTCTGATAACGAATTGATCACGCGGACGCTTGCGGGAGATGACGACTCATTCTCCCTGCTTGTCGAAAGGCATAAGGATTTTGTGTACACAATGACGGTGAGGATATTGAAGAACGAACAGTTAGCGGAAGAAGTGGCGCAGGACAGCTTTTTAAGAGCTTACAGGTCTTTGAAAACCTTCAGGCACAAAAGTAAGTTCAGCACCTGGCTGTACAGGATTTGTTACAACTTGTCATTGAACGCTCTCGCAAAAGAAAATCGCAGCCGGACACTCTTCAGCGACCGGGATATTGAAGAAACACAGAACGTACAAAATTTTTCAGACGAAACCTAATCGCCTTTAAGATATGCCGACAACCGCGATCTAACGAATATCGTCAATGAGTGTATCGATGAGCTGCCGACGAAATACGGCTCTATACTCAATATGTACCATCTGGGTCAGTTGAAATATGAGGAAATTTCAACCGTAACCGGGCTTCCGATCGGAACAGTTAAATCACATCTATACAGAGGTCGGAATCTTCTTAAAAAATTGATCAATGACCGATACGATAAATCGGAGTTAATTTAATGACGCATATTCCGGAAGACCTACTGAATGGTTTCATCGACAGGGAGATCGATAATTCCCGATCCCGAACAGTCGAAGCGCATCTTAAAAGCTGTTTAAAATGCAACAAGTTACATGACGATCTTGTCCGGTTGAACCGGCTGATCGTTGATACCGGTGGCAGGACAGCTTCCGATAGTTTTACCACAGTAGTCATGAACAAAATCGCCGGTCTTCCTGCTCCATCAACCGCATTGTCAAACAGCAGTTCCTTTTTCAGGATACCTCACGTTTTCGCCGCCGCCCTAACTCTTTTTGCGGTTGTTTTGACTCTATCTTACGATTCCGGGAAAGAGACTGATTCAGAACAAACGGCTGCCGCGAAACCGCTTTCATTGACCGGACAAATTATGGAGAAATACTTATCGGATTCTATCGAACACACTGCTTCTTTTATTAAGCGGTTGACGGGAATGCCAATGGGAGGCTCCGGTGACTCTTCTCCAATGCTGATGATGTTGTTCTTTGTCGGAAGCATACTGATTTATCAGGTTATAGAATTGCTTCAGGATTGGCTGCGTCAGAGGAGAAGCAGTATAAATCTTCTCGTCTAAGGACTTGTGTGGCTTAACTTACGCATTAATAGGAAATTTCATCAGACCCGCTCTTGCTTTCCTCTTTTATTCCGTATTTCTTCATTTTCCTCCACAACGTGGTTCTGCCGATCCCGAGCAGATCCGCCACAGCCGAATAATTGTATGAATATCTTTTCAGTTCCTTTCTAATATGCCTCTCTTCCACTTCTTCGAGGGTCAAGGAACTCTTATTTGACACTGTTTTGTCATCGCTTTTCGATTGCAGTATCCTCAGAGGCAGTTCCTTCATTGTGATATGGTTTGTGCTTGATAAAACAGCCAACCTCTCAACGGCGTTTTGAAGCTCTCGCACATTTCCGGGCCAGTCATATTGCTTCAGAGCTTCAGTAGCTTCGCCGGAAATACTCAGGGGGGATATTTTATTTTTAGCCACCTGTTCCCTGAGAAAGTGTTCTGTAAGCACTAATATATCCTCCGGACGTTCCCGCAGCGGCGGAACCCTGATCTCAACCACGTTTAGCCGGTAATAGAGATCCTGACGGAATTCACCTTTGTTGACTTCTTCGAAAAGGTTTTTATTCGTAGCCGCTATCACGCGTACATCGACCATTACTCCTTTCTCACTCCCGACAGGCTGAATTTCATTGTCTTGAAGTGCGCGGAGCAGTTTTACCTGGAGCGGCAAGGGAAGCTCGCCGATTTCGTCGAGAAAGATCACCCCTCCGTCCGCTGCTTGAAACATACCTTTTCGGTCATCCACGGCGCCGGTAAATGAGCCCTTCAGATAACCGAAGAGTGTGCTTTCAAGCAAGTTTTCCGGTATGGCTCCGCAGTTCACCGCAATAAACGGCATCCCACCGCGCGGACTCGAGCGGTGAATCGCTTTGGCTACCAGCTCTTTGCCCGTTCCCGTTTCGCCTGTAATCAAGACTGTCGCATTCGTCGGCGCCACTTTATCTATAAGTTCAAAAACCTCCTGCATCGACCGCGACCTCGCAACTATGCTTTTTGAAACGTCCCATTTGTCTGATCCTGTCCACTCAATGAATTTTTTCAGTTCCGGTTCGATGAGTTTTTCGACCTCTTTAACAGACTCCTTGCGCATCCGGATATTTCGCGATATCACCTCCTCATACGAAGCGGAGTGAGTATAGTACAGAGTCGAAATCTCATTCTGAGACGGTATCGACACAGGGCTTTCCCCGAAATCAAGAATTAGAAATGGTGATTCCCTTGTTGAGAGTTCGTTTGCAATATTATCCCCTCCCAGATCTACCGAACCGGCTTTTCCATCTCCTATGATCAATATGTCGATTCCTTTATTATAAAGTTCTTTCAGACTTACTTTACTTA
>JADFGO010000023.1 GCA_022567655.1 Candidatus Neomarinimicrobiota bacterium | reverse complement strand
GAAGCAGATACGTATGGGAAGGACTTATAACGGACGCCTCTTCACCGCTTCCCAACTCCCGTATGGTCAGCGGCTTAGCGGCACGGGAGGCTATCTGACTGGTAAGTTTATTGCTCGCCACGCCTATAGCTGTGCCGAGGCTCAGCCGCTCTCTGATTTCTTTCTGTATCTTCATGGCAGTATCGACCGGAGGACCGAAAAGACGGCGCGTGCCGGAAAGATCAAGATAAGAATTGCCCCAGCGGTGGGGTTCCACAAACGGCGTAAAGTCAGCGTAAATATCCCACAGCGCCTTTGAGGCACGGCGGTAGAGTCTGCCGTTAGGCGGAAGAAGAACAGCGGAGGGCGACAACCGCACCGCCTGCCGGAGGGGCATGCCGGGAAAAACTCCGTCAGAACGCACCTCGTCAGAGAGTGCGATAACAAGATTCCGGGCGGAATTGACCGGAGCGATCATAACCGGTTTTCCGGCAAGGGATCGGTCAGCGATCCTTTCTACCGCTACCGGAAATGATGGTATCTGAACTGCTGAAATCTGTCTTTCTTTTGTTCCCATGCATACTCTTTTTGTTCACCTTTAATATAGCACGTCGAAGAACGGTTGTCAAGTAACTGGACTTCCCCTGTTATGATAAACAGATACAGTTGCCAGACAGTTTCCCCTTTCGTAGCCCAGCCATAAATGGCTGGGCTATCTAATGTAACTCATATACATTGGCTATCTACCTGTTATTTATCAAGTTGCTATAGAATCAATTACTGTTTTGGGGAAGTCCAGTCAAGTAGAGGTTACGAGTGAAATCTGTTTCAGAGTCGAACGGCGGTAACTTAATAAAACCTGTTGATTCCCTTTAGGCGAAAAATGTCACGATTGCCATCCCGGAAAGAAGAAAAGAGTATCTCATCCTCGGAGTTATGAAAGGACACAAAATCTTCATCGGACGAGTGGCTCGTCATCTGCACCGCCGACCCGTCTGAGAAACGATAAAGCCAGATATCGTCATTTCCAACCCGGTCTGAAGTGAAAGCCAGATAATCGCCGTTGGGAGAGTAAACAGGATTCGTTTCGTTTGAGTTCCAACCTATTAAAAGTTCGGGGTCTCCCCCACCGACCGGAACCTTCCAGATATCGAAGGTACCGCCGAAGTTCGAGTGAAAGACTATCTCATCTCCCGCAGGTGAAAATGAGGGATTGCCGTCAGAACCGATTCTCTGAACTAAGGGAGAAGAAAGCGTATCGGTCAGGTCAAGCAGCCAGATGTCCGATTCGCCTTCATTATCTCTTTCATAAGCAATAAACCTCCCGTCGGGGCTGCCGGAAGGGAAAAACAGATCAACCGAATCATCTGTAAGCTGTGTGAAATTCATAGAATCAACATCTGTAAGTCGAAGTTGGTATCTTCCGGTTGCGTTTGAAGAATAAATGACCCTGTTGCCATTCGACCAGAAAAACGGCATGATATCCGAGGAGGGGTTTTGAGTAAGGTTAACAGCCTCCTCAGTTATAGGTCCCGGAGGTTCTAATCCGTCATCAGGGCTGTCGTCAAGAAACGGGTTCAGTAATGAAAAAATCTCCATATTTCCCGTCCGCAGACTTTGAATGACTATACGGACCGAGTCGGAGGTGTAAACCGGCACTGTGTTGAATATCTCAACGCTGCCTCCTTTGCTTGTAATCCTTGATATGCTGAGCATGTCAACCGAAAATGACGACGTGTCTGAAAATATACCCTCTTTCCCCCACCATCTCACTATGATCGAATAGACTCCCTCGTCTTCAAACAACGAACTGTCCCTGAAATCAAAAACGACGGCTTCCTTTTTCCCCTCAAACGTTGACCGGATTACGCCGACTATATCAAACAGGGTGCTGTCAACTTTGAATTCGTTTGATATATCAACAGAAACATTCGCTTCTCCCGAAACCTTAAATCCGTCCACAGGATATAGAATCTGTATGGAAGGTTGTATCTCCTCGCTTTCAAGTGGATCATCTCCGGAACAGCCGGGATATAACAAAAATGCCGATAGCAATATCGGCATCCTCACAATCAAACATTTGCTCGAATATTCCATTATACTTGAGCGGCTGACGGGGGTCGAACCCGCGACATCTAGCTTGGGAAGCTAACGCTCTACCAGCTGAGCTACAGCCGCATCACCGGTTGTTAACAATTAAAATATAGGTTCACAGCATTGAAAATCAATTATTAATTGGTTTCAGAGCCGTATTATTTGAAGTTCATAACAAGTTATCAACAGTTTATTCACACAATTTGTACCAAAATGTTAATAGATACCACTATATATTGTATTTTTTGCTTGACTCTCCCTGACTACTGTAATATATTAAAACTCGGTGGGTGAGGCTGTTTACGCCTCAAATTATTTACTCGGAAAAGTATTATTAGTTAGGTTACATACAGTGAATATACCTGTATTCATTTCTTCGAAGAAGGAAGCGCGAATGAGCACAAACATTTCTCTCGATTTTCAAGAGTCAACCACTAAAAAGTCACCTGTCAACGAAATAAATGAAAATATAGGTGCGTCAAAAATTATCCCGGACAGCGAACCGGACGTTGATAATCTTTCCACCGAACCGAAGGATTTAAACCTTAGCTATCTTCTTACCGAAGAAGAGCTTCAACTCTTAAAGGAAAAGTTCTATTCACATCCAGACGGCGGCTCGGAACTCGCCAAAGCCATGGACACAAACGCGTATTACAGTGATAATGATCTTGCTGCGGATGTATTGCGAAACAAATATCTTGCTCCGAACGAAAAAGGACCGCTTCATTTATGGCACAGAGTTGCGAAGTCTGTTGCATCGGTAGAAAAAAACAAAGAGGAATGGTATGAGAAATTCTTTTCGGTATTGAAAGATTTCCGATTTATCCCCGGAGGCAGGGTTATGCATGCCGCCGGTCGTGAAGATGCCCGCAGGAGACCGACGCTGTCCAATTGTTACGTCATACCCATTCAGGAAGACAGTCTCGAAGGAATTTATCAGTGTCTTCATGATTCCGCGATGGTATACAGAACGGGGGGCGGGGTAGGGACAGACCTTTCATCACTTCGTCCAAAAGGAGCCGTGGTAAATGCCACCGTCGATTCGTCTCCCGGTGTCACGGCGTTCATGAACCTATTCAGCGAATCCACGAATACGGTCTCTCAAGCTGGAAGACGGGGCGCCCTCATGCTTACGCTCAGGGTCGACCATCCGGATATTGAAGATTTTATAACTATAAAGAACGACACCTCACGCCACATTGTGAAACATGCCAATGTAAGCGTACTTATCACACACGAATTTATGGAGGCTGTCCTCGAAGAAAAAGATTTTGATTTGAGATGGGGCGGTAAGATTTATAGAACGCTGCCCGCTAAGGAACTTTGGGACAAAATAATCAAAAACGCTCATGCTTCTGCCGAACCGGGAATAATATTTTGGGACACGATGAGGGAGTATCACAACAATGAGTATATAACCCCATTGTCCAGCACAAATCCTTGCGGCGAACAACCCCTGCCTCCATTTACCGCTTGTAATCTCGGTAATATTAATCTATCTGCCCTCGTTAACGAAAACGGGGAATTCGACTACGCCGAATTGAAAAACGTGACAGCCATTACCACCCGATTTTTGGACGACGTAATCTCATACAACTACCCGAACCACGCCCTCGAAGAGATTAAAGAAGCGGTGAATGATGACAGGCGGGTTGGGCTTGGGATTACCGCTCTCGGTGACGCTCTTATCAAGATGGGAATAAAATACGATACGGATGAAGCCCTGAAAGAAGTGGACAAGATAATGAAAACGATTCGTGACACCGCGTACGAAGTCTCAGTAGAACTCGCAACCGAAAAAGGCGCATATCCGCAATTCGATTGGGAAGGATACTCTAAAAGTAAGTTCGTTAAGAATCTTCCTCGTTCTCTTAAAAGTAAAATTAAGGAAAACGGTATCCGCAACTGCACATTGATAACCGTTCCTCCTGTTGGCACCGGATCGATAGTCGCCGAAACGAGCTCGGGAGTAGAGCCGATCTACCAGATCAGCTATGAACGAAGGGTTAAAAAACCAGATGGACACTCTTTCAGTACTTACAAAGTATATCATCCGCTTATTAAACAACTTTTTAATGGAGAGGATAAACTACCCGAATGGATCGTTACAGCATATGATATCGACCCATATTTCAGGGTTGAAATGCAGAGTGTTATCCAGAAATATACCGACAGCAGTATCTCATCGACGGTTAATCTACCTGAAGATACACCCGTCGAGACAATCGCAGACATATACGTAAAGGCGTATAAAGCGGGACTAAAAGGTATCACGGTTTACAGGGAAGGAAGTCGCGAGGGAATATTAAAATCCATACCTCTTCCGAGCGAGGAAACAAAACCCGAAGAAAAAGAACTGAATCCGAGGTATCGGCCTTTAACTACACGGGGTATGACGGAACGAGTCAGAACAGGCGAAGGAAACCTCTATATCACCATTAACGAGGATGAAAAGGGTCTTTGTGAAGTATTCACCACTATTGGAAAAGCCGGAGGGAACGCTCAGGCGCAGTCAGAGGCTGTCAGCCGTCTAATTTCACTGGCGCTCCGCTCCGGAATTAACCCCAACGAAGTAGTTAAGCAATTGAAGGGTATAAGCGGGCCGTCTCCTGTTTGGCAGAATGGTGAGGTTATTCTCTCCACCCCTGACGCAATAGGCAAAGCGATTGAAAAATATATTTCAATTTCGAATGCAGCAGAAAACGTCAACGGAGATTCAACCGGATTCACATTTTATGAGGATAATTCGGACGATACCGTCCCATTAAACGTCAAGGGAAGAGGATATACGCTTTGTCAGGAGTGCGGTTCCACAATGACTCATGAAAACGGCTGCTTAATTTGTAAACATTGCGGCTATTCCAAGTGTTCTTAAATCTTATTCGTTCGTTCGTTTAAGAAAAACAGGCGAGCATGTCGATCCCTATCTCAAGTGAACAGCTGAACCACACTGCAGACTATACACGGAAAGAGCGCTCAAACCAATATAGTGTAAAACAGAGTAATGTGTCCGTCATTGAGTCGACCGAGCCCCTAAGCCTGGATAAAACGCTGGCGAGCGGTCAAACATTCCGGTGGACGAAGACGGAAGATAACGGATGGATGGGTTTTATAGAAGGGGACAGGTTTTTATTACGGCAGCTCAATTCCGCAGATTCATCTCTTCGGTTGGAGTGTAGGACATCTGTATCTGTTGACGTTAAATCGAAGATCAGAAATTATTTCAATCTCGATGATAAATACGAAGAGATGGTTAACAGCCTCAACGCAGATTCACTGGTCATTTCTGCGGTCTCAGCCAATAAAGGACTGAGGCTTCTCTCTCAAGAACCCTGGGAGACGTTGATTTCATTCATTCTTTCTTCCGCGAGCAATATCCCGCGGATTAAGGGGAATATTGCCCGCCTCTGTGATGCCTATGGAGCGCTCAAAACAGATGTGTTCGGTGAATATCACGGCTTCCCCGTTCCCGAAACGCTTGCTCAGGCTACGACAGGTGATTTCGAGCGGCTGGGATTCGGATACAGGGCAGGATACGTATGGAAGACAGCCCTGCGGATTGCCGAAGACTCTCAATTCCTTCCGGGCTTACGAGCTTTGCCTTATGAGGATGCCAAGAGAGAACTTTGTACGCTTCACGGAGTAGGCGAAAAGATAGCCGATTGTGTACTACTATTTTCATTGGGCTTTACGGAATCTTTTCCGGTGGACACATGGATTAAGAAGATTATCAGTGAAAATTACTTCGACGGTAGGTCTTTATCGGCAAAAAAAATAGCCGAATTCGGCAGGGAAAGATTTGGGAAGTATGCGGGATATGTTCAGCAGTGTCTGTTCGAATTCGTCCGCAACGGAACTTCTGAGGCTGCCGCCGATTAGTCCTCCATAATTTCTTTTTCTTTCAGCTCCATCGTTTCGTCAATCAGTTTAATATATTTGTCAGTGTCTTCCTGAATGTTTCCGTGGGCGATTTTAAGATCATCGTCTGAGATATGTCCCTCATCCTTCAGCATGTCTATATGCTGGTTTGCGTCCCTGCGGATATTTCTGACAGCGACCCTGCCTTCTTCCGACATTTGATGAATTATCTTGACCAGCTCTTTTCTTCTTTCTTCAGTCAGCTGGGGAATGGGAATACGTATGATATTTCCGTCGTTAGCGGTTGTTAAGCCGAGGTTTGACGTGTTAATTGCCTTTTCTATATCTCCGATAGCGTTTTTATCATACGGTTGAATGGTAAGAAGTCTCGGTTCGGGTGCGCTGATGCCGGCTAACTGCATTAGCGGCGTGGGGGTTCCGTAATAATCTACCTTGATGTTGTCGAGTAGCGCCGGTGATGCTCTGCCTGTTCGTACTCCTGCGAAGTGATGTTTCGTTGCGTCAAATGATTTGACCATTCTGTCTAATGTGTCTTTATAAATATCATCAAGCATTTCGAACTCCCGTTACTTTAGTGCCAATATTTTCGCCTGAAAGGAGTTTTTTTAGATTTCCCGATACCTTCATGTTGTAAACGGCAATGGGCAAATCATTCTCCATACAAAGGCTGACAGCGGTACTATCCATAATTCTAAGATTTTTTTCTAATACATCCATGTATGTCAATTGTTCGATGTGTTTTGCATTCTTATCTTTTTCCGGATCACGGTCAAAAATTCCGTCAACTTTTGTACCTTTAATTATGATATCAGCGCCAATCTCTATCGCTCTCAGCGCCGCAGCCGTATCAGTCGTAAAATAGGGACTTCCGGTTCCGGCGGAAAATATCGTCAGTATTCCCCTTTCAAGGTGCCGCATGGCGCGCCGCCGGATATACGGCTCGGCAATCTCATCCATTTTGATCGCCGTAAGTACCCTCGTCTCAACGTGCTGCTTTTCGAGCGCATCCTGCAGAGCGAGTGAGTTGATTATCGTTGCCAGCATCCCCATATGATCGCCGGCTGCGCGTTCGATCTCGGATTCATCATCATTTAATCCTCTGAATATATTTCCGCCGCCTATGACCAGACCGATTTCGACGCCGGTTTTTTTTGCTTCGGAAATCTCGGAGGCTAATGACTTTATAGTTTTGGAATCAATACCAAACCCCTTCTTTCCGGCTAATACTTCACCGCTGAATTTGAGTACTATTCTTTTATATATAGAGTTAGACATGTGTTTGAATTTATTTCCTCTTAAATATATGAAATTGCCGAGCTAAATGCAAAAGTACGTTTATAGTTATCATTCATTTCAATCCATTAAGTGCGCATCATTGACAGATCCGGCTCATTGGTATTTTAAATACAAAAAAATGCCGGTGAGAGATTCCGACATTAAATTCTTTCTCTGATATAGTTAAATTGTGTATCAGCTTTGTGAGTTATCTCCTAATTGAAAGCGCATAAATCTCCTGACGTTGATATTTTCACCGAGGATGCTTATAGATTCTTTAATGAGATCTGATACCGTCTTGCTCGGATCCTTGATGTAAGCCTGCTCTATCAGGCATACCTGCTGGTACCATTTTTCTATCTTACCCTCTATGATCTTCTCTACAATATTCTCCGGCTTTCCCTCAAGGTCTTTGCTTTCGGAATAGATTTCCCTCTCCTTGAGTGTCAGTTCTTCAGGGATATCGTCCCGCGTCACCGAGATCGGATTAGATGCGGCGATCTGCAATGAAAGTTCCTTTGCTAACTTAAGAAAATCATCTGTCATTGCCACAAAATCCGTCTCACAGTTCAATTCGAGCAGTACGCCGAGTTTATTACCGGGATGGATATACGATAGGACCGCTCCTTCTTCCGCTGCTCTACCCGACTTCTTTTCCGCCTTGGCTATCCCCTGCTTCCGAAGGTAATCGAAAGCTGCGCCTACATCTCCATTGGATTCTTTCAGGGCGTTACGGCAATCAAGGATACCTGCGCCTGTTTTATCTCTCAATTCTTTCACTAATCCGGCGCTGATTTCCATTTATTACTTCTCTTCCACCTCAGCTACCTCGACCGTTTCAGCTTCCAATTTATCTCTACGGCGCTCTAATGCGTTAATAACGCTATCAGTAAGTTTTTGTATAATAATTGATATGGTTCTGAGCGAATCATCATTGGCGGGAATTACATGATCGATATTAGATGGATCGGTGTCTGTATCAACCAGTGCGATTATCGGAATTTCGAGCTTATTCGCTTCTTTGACCGCCGTCTCCTCATGCTTTGCATCGACTATGACGACAATGTCCGGAAGGCGCTTCATCGCCTTAATTCCCCGGAAAACGTTATCGAGCTTTACCCTTTCTCTTTCCAGCGTCAGGACCTCTTTTTTATTAAGTCCTTCGTACATCGAAGCAGCCTCTTCTTCAAATTTCTCCAGCTTTTTGATGCTCCGCCGTATCGTTGCAAAATTTGTGAGCGTCCCGCCCAACCACCGTTCCGTCACATAGTACATTCCGCATCTTTCAGCTTCAGCGCGGATAAGTCCTTTTGCCTGCTTTTTGGTTCCGACGAAAATTACCGTACCACCATCCTCAACCGCTTGAGAGATCATATTGACGGCATCTTCCAGCTGGGATTTTGTTTTATTCAGATCGATCAGATGTATGGAGTTTTTCTCCATGAAAATGTAAGGCTCCATTTTCGGATGCCATTTGCGTGTTAGATGCCCGAAGTGTGCGCCGGTATCTAACAGCTTCTGTATACTGATATCTTCCAAAAATCCTTCTCGAACTATCTCTTTGAGAATTGATAAGCCCGACGCGCACCGCGCAAGCCGGGTTTCTTTCTTTCAACCATACGTGGATCACGAGTGAGAAAACCGGCTAATTTAAGAGTCGGCCTGAGCTCCTGGTCCATCTTGATAAGTGCTCTTGAAATTCCGAGTCTGATGGCGCCGGCCTGAGAGCTGAGACCACCCCCCTTTACGGTTGCAATTACATCGTATTTCGACTTCGATTCTATCAGATTAAACGGTTGGCTGATGATGAATTGAAGTGATTTTCTCGGGAAATAATCATCAATTTTACGTTTATTTATATTAAATTTTCCTTTACCCGGCTTCACCCACACCCTTGCAATAGCTTTTTTTCTTCTTCCTGTTCCGTAATATTCGTTCTTAACCATAAACTACTAAACTTTCAGCTCTGTCGGCTGCTGTGCCCCGTGTGGATGCTCCGTTCCTGCGTAGACTTTTAATTTTCTAAATAACTTTCTGCCGAGTTTATTTTTGGGAAGCATCCCTTTCACTGCAAGTTCGAGAACTCGTTCCGGAGTTGATTGTATCATGGACTTAAAGGTAGTGCTCTTAAGACCCCCCGGATATCCTGTGTGGCGATTATATACCTTCGATTCAAATTTATTCCCGGAAACCTTTATTTTTTCGGCATTCACTATTATAATAAAATCACCGTTGTCAACATGATATGCGAAATTCGGTTTATGTTTTCCCATCAAAATATGCGATACCTTCGACGCTACCCTTCCGAGTATCTTATCCTGAGCGTCGACAATAAACCATTGATGGCTTATATCATCTTTTGTCGGACTAAACGTTTTCATTTCCTTATTTCTTTCTCAATTAAACTCTCGTGCAGTCGCAAAACATATATTTCCCCCTTCCTATTGTCAAGGCTTATTTTGAGGATATGCCGCTAGCTCAGGGATCAGTCGACTGACTGGCGAGGAGTCCGGCGGGCAAACGGCGGTGAAGCGGCCAAATCAATAAGACCTTACTGACACAGAATTGTCTGAATTGTTAGCCCGGCCGTTTACGGCTGGGATATAAGGGATAAAATAAAAATAAAGGGCGTTCACGCCCTTATCATTCATCTGTCTAAAACGCCGTGAACGGCGTGAAGTCGTTTAGATCAACTACAAATCCCAGTCCGTCAGCTGCCGGGCTGGGCTAAATAGAATTACTTAGATAGAAAACTCCCGCCAACGGCGCTTGCTCTAACCAGCACATGCTTGTCATTGCCCGTCAGTCTGCCGGACGACGAAACAATCTCGGTTTTACTACTTTTCCACATGATAAATTTTATCTTCATGCTTCGACTCCCCGCCTGACGTTCGTCGGACAGGCGCTCGGCATGACAAAGATTGAGATTGCCACGACCTGATGAATCAGGTCTCGCAATGACGCTATTATTGCGTGCGAGTCGGGGCTCGCCCCGACCGCACAAATAAATTCTGATAGGCGTGACTGCTGCATATTTTATGGATATCGGCATAAATAGCGTAAAAAATAACTGTCACTTTCCATCTATCGATATGCTTAAGGAGTTAAGTGATACATCAGTTACATCGATCATCATGTCATCAATTATTATCCCATCAATCTCCTGAGCAATCTTCTCCGCAGTAGAACGAGCCTGAACTTCCAGCTCTGCGATATTCCCGCCGTAATTCATGGTCCGAATATTGACAAAGCCGCGAATGAGATATCTCAGACTGTTCTTTAGACTCAGAAATTGAGCATATCCTCTGATATTGTTCACAGTCAGATTAATCGTCCTGCCCGCATTGACCTCCGTGCTCCATCTGTTAATGATATCTTGCATAAGAGCGCCGCTTACCTTAGTTACCGCTTTCCTGACAGCGCGCCTTACTCCTGTTTTTATGTTGCTGTGGGGATAATCAGCATGTGCCGTCGCTTCGGTAATCAGGACACCGTTATCGGTCATTATAGCATTCAGCTTTATCGTCACCCGAATAGAGTTTATTCGGCTGCGTCCTTTCTTTGTCGGGTTAGCTACTATTATTTCGGCGCTCCCTATAATAGCTACGTCGGCGCCATATTCACCGGCAAGCGAAATGACCGCGCTGAAATGCCTGTCACCTACAATCAAAGATCTGTTTCTGTACGGAGCAATATCTGATGAGGCCACATCTACAATATCAAACCCGAATTTTGTGAATTCTTCCCCTAAGATGCGCTCCACTTCTGAGAGTTCATCTCTCACCGCCTTCACGCTGTCATCCGAATTGACAATTATAAACAAGCTCGGTTTTCCTAACCGGTAAAGCAATAGCCCAATGACGTCAAGATCGCGTTCTAATTTATCGGTATCTATGATCGCTTCGATTTTTACAGAATAAATATCTTCTTTTATCATTTCAGTTTGGATAATTTCGTATTTTTTTATGTATTCCAGCGTATTCGAAAAAATGTTATTCTCTAAGAGTTGATAATTTTGGGAGATCAACTCCGGCGCCGACATTAACTCAAGAATATTTTCTATCGCATTATTGAGAGCATCATAAACAGCATTTTTCTTGGCAATATCATACCTTTTTTCTATAACCATCCCGGTTCCTGCGGCAGTTATCACTCTGACATCCTCGTCGGAGGAGATTCGGTTTGTTGAAGATTTTTTCCCTGATCCGGAACCGGCAAATGAAGAATAGATCCCCCGGGCATGAAGAAGAGCAGAATTACCGGGCATATCTCTCTGACTACTCTCTCCGAATGGAGCGGATAAGAAAAAAATGGTTGTTACGGCACCGATAATCAGTACTTGAAAATTCTTCATGGGATAATTTTTAATGATTTTATTTTTATCGCCCAGCTGCCTCTCATTTCTATTTTACGAAGCGGTGATTCCTGTACATGAGAGGGAAATATAACTAAAATTTAGTTATTTAGCGAAAGGAAGTTTAGCAAACTTGGTCAGGAGTCTATTGCGGAATGAAATAACCCCCGGAGTGGCGCTAATTCCATGCAGCCGGGTAAACATGGAACCACTCCGCACACTCCCGGGGCGTTTCCTTTTAGCTTAGACTGTTATTGAAAAGAAAATGTAATGTCTATTACAAAAAATCCGGTGACAAGATCACCGGATTATCTGATTATCAGTTAATTTCCTATATTTCTGAAGAACTTATCCCGTCGAAATAGCTCGATTCGAGAAGATTATCCACATCGTACTTTAGAATAAGTTTATGGAATTCACTCTTAATATCTGAAAAGTCTCCCGCGTCGCCGTCAAGATTTTCAAGAAGTCCGAAAATCCTCTTTTTTTCGTTTCTGCTGACGACATTCTTAAGATGCCCCCAGATGTAATAAGCTGTGTTTCTTCTGGAGAGCGGCTCCGGGTCACCTGAAAAAAGTTTTTCTGTTTCTTCTACATAAATTTTAACCATCTCATCTTCCGGAGTATCTGATTTTATCAGATTTTTTAGCTTATCATGAACTTCAAAGGAGTATTCCATTATCTGAAAACGATCTTTGAACCAACATTCAAGGACGTCAAGTTTATTTGTTATCTTTTTTGTATTACTCATTTTTATTCCTCAATTACTCTGTTATAGTTTTTCGGACCGCTTTCGGTCAGAACTGCTTTCCGACTTGTCGTTTAACTCAACTAATTACTTTTTCACCTTGATGAGGTTGACTTCCTATTGCATCAGCCGGCAAGGTGTCCCCCTGATTAAATCACCTTTAGACTGACGGAAAATTAACGTTTAAAAACATTGTTGTCAATAGTTAATCTGATTTCTTAGCGATAAAATTAAAATTCAGCTCATAACAGCAGCCGAAACCAGCAATAACAGCATGGTGCCAAAAGCTGCGATCAATGCGTACGGAAGTTGGGTTTTAACATGCTCTATGTGGTCAGATGCCGATGCAAGGCTCGAAATAATTGTGGTGTCAGAAATCGGTGAACAGTGGTCGCCGAATACTCCGCCTCCCAAAACGGCTGCAATCGAGAGGGGCAGTATTCCGCCGACTTCGGATATCAGCGGGACAGCGATGGGAATCATTATCGCAAACGTACCCCAGGACGTCCCGGTCGAGAATGCCATCGCACCCGAAACTATAAACAGAATCAAAGGAATGAAAACCGGACTGAGCCAGGGACCGACCATACCTGCAATATATTCTCCCGTTCCCATCTTAGTTGTAAGATTTCCAATCGCAAATGCCAGCAACATCAAAATTGCCATCGGCATAAGTGATCTTGCTCCGGTTACAAACCGTTCACTCAGATGCTGGAGACTCATTATTCCCTGAACTCTATACATTACCGCCGCTACGATAACGGCGGTCGACACAGCCATCAGTACCGAGATCGATCCCGTTCCTCTCATAATATTACCATTTCCGGTAACGAACAAAACTATCAGCATCATCCCGATCATTACGCCAATCGGAAGCAGCATATTTATTGAACGGAATTTTGCGCCTTCGACCGGTCTTACCGCCCCTATTTCGGAAATAACCCCGGATATATTCTCTGAACCGGATTGATTCGAGTCGAGAGCTCTCAACTCGGCTTCTTTCATCTTCCCTATATCTCTCTGAGTAAATATTGTGATAACTACAAGGGCTAATGCGAGTATCGCATAAAAATTCAGAGGAACGGCCTTTACGAAGACGCCTACAGGATATTCGATACCCTGTTCTGCCAATAGACCGATTACAAAAGCCCCCCATGCATTCAGCGGTATCAGGACACAGACCGGTGCGGCAGTGCTGTCGACAATATAAGCGAGCTTTTCCCTTGATATTTTGTGTTTATCGAATACGGGTCTGCATACGGTTCCGGTAACAAGAATTGAAATGTTTGTTTCTATAAAAATTATCATGCCGGTCGACCATGCGAGAAACCCTGCCGCCCTGCGCGAGTTGACGAATCTTCTTCTTCCAAGCCATGCGATAAATCCCTCCACCCCTCCGGAACTCTGAATATAGGTTATCAGGACTCCCATAAGAACGCTGAAAAGTATTACACTCGAGTTTGACGGGCTTTGAAATACTTCCAACAATGCCTCAAGCGTATCGGCGAATCCTACGAACGGATTCCAGTCAGAGAGAATCGAGTAGCCGACAAAAATCCCGAAAAATAGAGCCAGATAGACCTGCCGTGTCCACACCGCAAGAACGATCGCGACGATCGGAGGTAGGAGTGAGAATATTCCTATCTCTGTCATTGACTGTGTTTTTCGTCTGTAAAAGGATTCATTTTAAACTATCCTCCGTCCTGTTCAAGGCTGTACGGTTCTTTTATATAGGATTTTGCAAGTCGCACAGCTGACGTGTAATTATCCAGCTTCACCGCCTTTTTATAAAACTCCTTTGCGCTCTTGCGGTCTCCGATTTGATCATATGCCATTCCTGTGCTCAAATATATATATCCGAGTTTGAATTTGAATTCGAGAGTGTACTCTTCCGCTAATCCCCTTAAAAGCTCAAGCGCTTCTCTCGGTTTTCCTTCCTTTCGTAATCTTTCTCCATTGAAATAATCGACCCGGGTTTTCATTTCTCGTTGATATTTATCAGGCAGTCCCGCCGCTAATTTCGGTATCAATTCTATGTGAATCTTTGCTTCTTCGAGCTTTCCGGTCATCAATAGAATATCAGCGTACTTTCCGCGGAAGTATGGACTTCTGTCAAATTCCTCGACGAGACCGGTTGCGAGATCGTAGGCTTTGGAATACTCTTCTTCAATATAAGCATATACAAACATCAGGAAATTTCTTGCTTCTATAGAAGCGTAGTTGCCTTTTTCAGCAACCAATTGAAGTTCCCGCAGCGCTTCTTCCCGGCTCGATTTCAATCCCGCCATGTATGCGAGGCTCTTGATAACAGGGTTGGAAATAGCTATAAAATAATGAAATACGCCTAATCCGATCAATGGATCGATCATTGTAGGATCCATCCTCATAGCCTCTCTGATTATGGTAAATCCCGCTTGCGAGTCGTAAAACGTATCTATCCAGTCGTTTTTCGAAAGCGCTATCCTGGCTTTCATTCCCATTGCCGCTCCGAAGTAAACCATGCTGAGGGCATCTTCGGGATATTTCTTCAGCCGCATTTCAGCAACGCTGATAACTTCATCAAGCTTCCTGCTCATCTCGCCCCACACCTGACTATCATCTTCGATCATCCTTTGAGTGAACCAATCCAGTACGACCAGATAAAAATATCCTGAAGGAAGATCTGAATTTATCCTTTTAAACTCTTCGAATGAGGCTCTTGATTCCTCAAATTGAAAGTTATACATCTGTCGAATCCCCCGTATCGCTATCTCTTCGGATACGGGAAGATATTCGGCTTTGATCTCAATCACCTGGGAATGGACCATTCCCTGCGCGAATATAATGAGAAATATCGTAATAAATGTTTTCAAATTCTGACGAATATATCCCCGCCGTATGACTATTACAAGAGTTGAGTTTCAGATGAATTTATCAATGCAGACGTTAAAACTATCGGGATTTTATCTACTGACGCAAGACCTTTCTAACGACCAATCGAGTCCCGTATTCCTCATCGTTGAACGAGAGGGTTTTGTTATCCACAAGGTCCGTCTTTAAAACGCCTTCCATCATTTCGTCCCAGAAGACGTTACCCCCCTTTTTCAAGGCTACGCTTTTCTTTTGTATTACAGCCCATACCGCTCCATCCGGCTTGATCGCCCGCCTAAGTCTCTGAAACAATTGTTCGTACTCTACCTTTTGCATGATTCTTATTATGATCATGTCGACCGGAATACCCAGAATCCTCTTTTGCAAAGTCACGGTAGAGGGGAATTCGAGGCTCAACCGCCTGAAGAGTTCACTCTCCTCATCCAATACGACAACAGTTTGGCTCTCTTTGATGCCTAATTTTGTCACAAACTCGGACAAATCATCCTGCTTTCAACGAAGCTGCCTGTTTGGTAAATAATTCGGAGCCGTTTTCGGTTATCAGCATAATATCTTCGAGCCTTACACCGAGTTCACCGCGTATGTATATTCCGGGTTCGTTACTAAAAGTCATGCCCGGGGCTAACTTCAGATTATTGCCCTTCACAAGATAAGGGTACTCATGTCCGCTCATCCCTATCCCGTGTCCAAGCCGGTGTGTAAAGACCGTATAACCTTTTCCATATCCCGCTTTTTCGATCACCCTTCGGGCGGCACTGTCAACGTCCCCGGCTGTCACACCCGGTTTCGCCGTTTGCAGCGCTTTTGACTGGGCTTCCCGTACAGTTTCAAATGCTTCAATTTGCCGTTTTCCCGGATCACCAAATGCCAGAGTTCTCGTTATATCCGATTGATATCCGTGGATGGAAGTTCCGGTGTCTATGAGAACTAATTGACCCGGAGTTAACGTTTCCTGATTTTTGGTACCGTGGGGATATGCTGCATTGGGACCGAATAGGACAAGAGCCCATCCTCTCAAGCCGAGCTCCGCGTACTCAGCGGATATTATTCCGCTTAGTTCTCCCTCTGTCATACCCGATTTGGTTCGTTTAAAGGCGCTTTTAATTACTTCAAGTGTTACTTTATTTATATACCGCAATAGCTCTATCTCATGGGCTGTTTTGATGCCCCGGCATCCGTTTATTATAGGGTCGGCCGACACGATGTCGGTGTTTGGCGCTTTCGCCTTTATCCCTTCGAAAACGAAATAACGAACGGTCGATTCAAAACCTATTTTCCCACTACCGATCTTCCTTTCTTTTAAGAATTCCGCTATCAATCCGTATGGCGATTCATCCTCTTCCCATCTTCTGATATCCGCACCGGAACCTATTCTCTCCTCTGCCCTATCACTCTCGAACGCAGGACACACCCACATCGCCCGACCGTCCGCAGGCAGTACCCAGGCAAACGTCCGCTCTGAGCGATTCCAGCTCACCCCCGTGAAATATTTAAGTGAGGTGCCTCCGGTCAGGAGGATCGCTGAAATTCCGTTCTCATGCATAAGCGTCTTTGCCTTCTCCTGCCTCGTCTTGTATTCACGCCGACTCACGGGCGCCGGAGCGTCCGATAGGTTAAACGATTTTATCGGCGCGGAGAATGTGACTGCCGGTTTGCGCATGACACCCATGCTTGCCGCGGCTAAAGCGAGTCCGCTCGATTTGATGAATTCTCTTCTGAGAGGTGGAACCATCTTTTATTCTCCCGGTCTGTTTTTAATCAAACGCTGGTAGCTTTCTTCAATTTTCTTTCCTGCAAATAGCTTATGAACCCGGGACTCAAATTCTAAAGTTGAATTTAGATTATACCCGTCAAAACCGGTGAGAGAGCGCTTAGCCGAGGCAAACGCATCAACCGGATTGGGATGATCCGTGTCTTTTATATATTTGAGCATCTGTTCTTCTATAGTGCTGATAATATACTGATCCCTGGTCATCTGTTTTCCAATATATTTCGGTTTCACTCGAATCAGATATGCATTGATGCCGCTGTTCATTAATCCTTCGAGCCAGTTTGTCTGTTCGTCCGAGAGCGAATCGGAAACCTTAACCTCTACAAAATGAATATTTTCTCCTTCTGTTACCAGAAGGTCGGGAGCGCCTTTTCGGCTCGTGGAATCGATGAGCTCCTTTATTGTTTCTAACTTATCGGAATCAAACGACCGGAGCAGTTCAACAAGTTTATTTGCCCGTTTCTCCCGGCTATTCTTTATACCTCCGAAAGCCTCTTTCCAGATTCTATACGGCGTCCGAAGTCCGCTGACCCCTGATTCAGAGCTTAAATATTCTAATACCGCATCCTCTACATCAGGATAATATTCAGTTCCGACAAACCATTCCGACCATCCCTTATCAGGATTCAATTTTCTATCCAATCTGATTTTTCGCACTTCGATGTCATTTGAACTTTGTGCCGTATTCATTCTATGTGACCTCGAATCATTGCGTCAATCGCTTCGATTGTGCCGGGAGCATTTCCCTCCGCTCTGTTATTAACGATCGCATACGCTTGTTTCTTCAGATTAATTGCCTCGATCGCGAGCTGCGCAACGTCTTCCCTCATACTCCGAATCGGCTTTTTGACTTCCTTATAAGGGAAGAAACTGTCGACCGCCTGCTTATATGCAAGGCCGAGCGGAGTCAATATCCGGGCGACGATATGATCTGCGGTGATACTCCCGGAAAGAGAGCGCTGCTCACCGATCGAAGGCATGTGAGTCCAGTGGTTAAAAACATGGCTCACATTGTGAGACCGGAGCATATCGAAGTATTCAGGCGTCAGGATCTCCCTGTTACGAACCTCGACAGAATAGCGAAAATCTGCAGGAAGTAGTTTTAAGAATCTATCGAGGTTCTCCGTGAAAATCTCTCCTGAACTCTTCTCTTCTGCTTGATCATCCCCTTTTACGCTTTGCGGGTACTGCGTTTGGAACTGGAAAATAAATGGTCCCGTATGCCCTGCGAATGAGCGTTCATATTGAGGAAGAACAGCGTCTTTGAACAGATCGGCGTTCAAATAATCCGGATTCGGTTCTCCGGCGAGTTTGCCATACCGCTTGTTTTTAGAGTACTTCAGTATCGTTATCCTTTCCCAGACTTTACTTAGGCATTCAAACCCCTCGGGTAACTGTGAGGCGTATTTCTTCAATATGTCATCGCCTGCAGGACCGTAAAACGTGTGGTCTATGCCGACGGTGCTGAAATAAGGATATTCCGCGTATTCCCCTAAGCAGGTCTGCTTAAAGTTTTTCTTTGTATAGGGGCGGTTGTAAACAGTGCCCATCCAGCCCTCGTACGTCCATGTGGACGTACCGAATTTCACGTGATTTTTGTAATCGGATTCAGTCATTATATTGTTATGAATAAATATAATGTTAGAAACACATCAGGGGCAAACAGGGGGCAGCTATCGGAACAGAATCACTAAACTACAAACTGAATATCTCAACTCATTACTTGTTTCACCGTGGAACCGATCTCCGCGGGGCTGTCGCACACATGAATGCCGGCTTCTTTTAAGGCGGAAATCTTCTCCTCCGCGGTGCCGCGTCCTCCGGCGATAATGGCTCCTGCGTGACCCATGCGCTTACCCGGCGGAGCCGTCCGTCCGGCTATAAATCCGATGACGGGTTTGGACATACTTTCTTTTACGAACTCGGCCGCTTCCTCTTCATCCGAGCCTCCTATTTCCCCGATCATGACCACAGCGTCCGTCTTCTCATCTTCCTCAAACAATTTTAGAAGGTCTTTAAACGTGGAACCGATGATGGGGTCTCCGCCTATGCCTAAACATGTCGACTGTCCGAATCCGAGTTTGGTCAGCTGATCTACGGCTTCATAAGTTAGTGTACCGCTCCGGCTTATCACCCCTATCTTTCCCGGTTCGGCTATAAAACCGGGCATTATGCCTATTTTAGTTTCACCGGGTGTTATCAAACCGGGACAATTCGGTCCCACCAGGCTCGTCTTTCGGTCTTTCAAATATTGATGCACGCTTATCATATCGAGTGTAGGAATTCCTTCTGTAATGCATATAACAAGGGCGATTCCTGTATCTGCCGCTTCCATTATCGCGTCTGCTGCGAACGGCGGAGGCACGAATATAACCGATGCATCGGCGCCCTCTTCCCTCACAGCATCCTCAACCGTATCATAAACGGGTACACCCTCCATATCGCTGCCTCCCTTTCCGGGCGTAACACCGGCAACGATATTCGTTCCGTATTCCATCATCTGCTTTGTATGGAAGGATCCTTCGCTGCCTGTGATACCCTGAACGACCAGCCGCGTGTTCTTATCTGCAAGAATACTCAACCCGCTCTCACTCCCCGTTCGCCAGTTCAACAACCTTTTGGGCGCCTTGAAGAAAACTTTCCGCTACGTTTATCTCTATCGGCGACCGAGCTAATATCTCGGCGCCCTCTGCCGCATTCGTACCCTCTAACCGCACAACCAGCGGAACCGCTATCTCTACGTTTTTCGCTGCTTCCACTACACCCTTTGCGACCACATCGCAGCGCACAATACCGCCGAATATATTTATGAGCACCGCCTTTATATCCGGATCGCTCATCAGTATCTTAAATCCGTTTTCGACCGTCTCCACGCTCGCAGCACCGCCGACGTCGAGAAAGTTCGCAGGTTCACCGCCGGAGAGCTTGATGATATCCATGGTCGCCATGGCGAGTCCGGCTCCGTTCACCATGCAGCCGATGTTTCCATCGAGTTTTATGTAATTCAAACCGTATTTCGATGCTTCGACCTCAAATTGATCTTCTTCCGAAACGTCCCTCAATTCGAGAATATCTTTCTGCCTGAAGAGCGCGTTGTCATCAAAATTCATCTTTGCATCCAGAGCGATAACCCTGTCGTCAGCAGTTATGATCAGGGGATTTATCTCCGCAAGCGAAGCGTCACTTGTGATATATGCTTTTAGCAGCTTCCCGAAAAACTTTGTCGCTTCCTTCAGAGAGTTTCCCGTCAATCCCAATCCGAATGCTAATTTCCGTAATTGAAACGGCTGGACTCCAACCGCCGGATCGATCCGTTCTTTAAGGATAGCATCCGGGTTTTCGGCGGCGACCTTTTCAATTTCCACACCTCCCTCTTTGCTCGCCATCATCACAAGTTTTCCCGAAACCCTGTCAAGGACGATACCGAAATACAGCTCCTGTTCGATCTCCATCCTCTCTTCGATGAGAACAATATTTACTTCTTTGCCTTCGGGTCCCGTCTGGTGCGTGACAAGCTGCATTCCGAGGATTTCGGACGCATACTTTTCCGCCTCATCTTCATTGGAGGCAAGTTTCACGCCACCCCCCTTTCCTCTTCCCCCCGCGTGAATTTGAGCCTTCACAACGACTGAACCGCCTAACTCGTGCGCTGCCTTTCTTGCCTCTTCAGGCGTCGATGCCACTGCGCCTCGTGGCACAGGCACTTCGAATGTTTTTAATATTTCCTTCGCCTGATATTCATGAATTTTCAAATCGTTATTTCTGTCCCCTTTTTGCCCGATACAGCGCTCATAATTTCCTCAACCGAGCAGATAATGGCGCGGTCTCCGCCGTTTTCGACAAATTCGATTGCCGCTTCGACTTTAGGCCCCATAGATCCCGAGGGGAAATGACCGACTTCTAAGAATCTTTTAGCATCCTCCACCGATAATTTCCTGAGCAGCTCGCGCCCCTGTGTATCATAGTTCAGGTAAACGCCGTCCACCGCAGTAGCTAAGACAAGGATAGACGCATTGATTTCTTTTCCTAACAGCGAGGAAGCGAGGTCTTTGTCTATCACGGCATCCACGCCGTCGATATTGCCCTGCTTGTCCTTTTTAACCGGTATTCCTCCACCGCCGGCGGTTATAACCACCCTACCGCTCTCCACAAGATGCTCTATAACGTCCGCCTCGAGAATCTCCAACGGTGCGGGAGATGCCACGACACGCCGGTATTTCCCGTGCGAATTTTCGTTTAAAATCCAATTTCGTTCATTCCTGAACTTAATCGCTTCCCATTCATCATACTCCGGTCCTATCGGTTTAGTGGGCTTGTCGAATGCGTCATCCTCCGGGTCAACAAGCACCTGGGAGATCAGGGCTATAACCGATTTTTTCAGATTTACCGATTGCAGGGCGTTCATTAAACTTTGTTGGATCATATATCCCATTGTACCTTCGGTTTCCGCCACAAGGATTCCGAGAGGATTTACCGGCACTTTCTCGCTTGCCATCTCCGCCCTCAATAATGCTGCGCCTACCTGGGGTCCGTTTCCGTGTGTGATGACGACATTATACCCCTTTTCGATGCATTGAACGACACCCTTGAGACTTCTTCGCGTATTTTCGAACTGCTCTTCGATCGAACCAATTTGACCGGGCGCCGCTATGGCATTACCACCGAGTGCGATTATGATAAGCTCTGAGATTTCAGCGCTCATATACCGCTTAAAATCTCTTTGATATCGGGGGTACCGATCTCCTCAAGCTCATAACTGACACGGACTGAGGGTTTTTCAATGTTTATGATCTTGGTGAGGTCTATCGGTGTTCCGATAACTACTGAGTCACAGTCAACACTGTTTATCGTATCCTGCAGGTCTTTGATCTGCCCGTTTCCGTATCCCATCGCGGGCAGCAGTTTCCCGATATCCGGGTACTTGTCAAACGCTTCTTTGATGCTTCCGACCGCGTATGGTCTTGGGTCTATAAGTTCAGCGGCGCCGGACTCTTCGGCTGCGACAACCCCTGCGCCGTATTTCATGCCCCCGTGAGTCAGCGTAGGACCGTCCTCAACAACGAGAACCCTTTTACCCTTGATCAATTCGGGATTATCGACCGTTACCGGCGAATTTGCCTCGATCAGAATCACCCCGGGATTTACCGAGAGAATGTTGTTTCGAACCAGTTCGACATCAGCCCGCTCCGCAGTGTTGACTTTGTTTATGATAACCACGTCAGCCATTCGAGCGCACGTCGATCCCGGATAGTAAGTCAATTCATGACCGGCGCGGTGAGGATCGGCAACCGTGAACATAAAATCGGGTTTATAAAAAGGCATGTCGTTGTTGCCGCCGTCCCAAAGGATAACGTCAGCTTCCTTTTCCGCTGTTCTCAGGATAGCTTCGTAATCTACTCCTGCAAATACCACGTTCCCCCTTGAGATGTGGGGCTCGTATTCTTCGCGCTCCTCGATTGTAACCTGATGTTTTTCAAGATCGGCATATTCAGCAAACCTCTGAACCGCCTGGGATGCGAGATCACCGTAAGCCATTGGGTGCCTGATTACCGCCACCCGTTTGCCCATAGCTCCAAGTACCTCCGCTACCTTGCGGGTAGTCTGACTCTTTCCCGAGCCTGTTCGGACAGCGCAAACGGCTACAACAGGCTTGGACGATTTGACCATAGTCTGATCGGCGCCCATAGTCGAGAATTGAGCGCCTAAAGCATTGATCTTTGAAGAGAGTTCCATTACATACTGGTGTGAAACGTCGCTGTACGCGAAAATTACCTGATCGATATTCTCATCTTTGATTATTTTAGAGATTTCGGTTTCCGGATAAATCGGTATCCCATCGGGATAGAGCTCTCCTGAAAGTTCGGGTGGGTACCGACGTCCCTCGATATTAGGAATCTGTGTAGCGGTAAATGCAACTACTTCAAACTTTTCATCTCCTCTGAATACCGTATTAAAGTTATGAAAATCCCTGCCTGCCGCACCCATGATCACTGTTCTTATTCTGTCGGTCATATATCAAAGATTCCCTTCTTGCTCATAATAGAGAAATAGTTTCTGAACGTTAATTGTTTTATCGTAAACGGGGATTTATTCCCAATCACTGCTGTCTTCAACATTAGTGCCTGAAGAAATGCTTAAAGCTTTTCCGAGACTAATTTCGCCTGTTGAAATAATGACAGGTAGTCCGAACCTCCGGCTTTAGAATCAGTTCCGGACATATTGAATCCGCCAAAGGGATGAACGCCAACCAATGCGCCGGTACACTTTCTGTTAAAGTAAAGATTTCCGACGTGAAATTCTCGTGATGCCTTTTCCAGCTTTTCCCTGTTCTTCGAATAAACCGATCCTGTCAGCCCGTAAATAGTGTCATTTGCTATATCAAGCGCATCGTCGAAATCTTTTGCCTTGATTACCGAAAGCACAGGCCCGAATATTTCCTCCTGCGCTAAACGGGATTTACGATCCACGTCGTCAATTATCGTCGGAACATAATAATATCCGTTGCCGTCGCCCCTTTTTCCGCCCAATATGAGGTTCCCCTCCCCTTTTCCGACTTCCACGTACTCCTCGATCTTTTTAAGAGATGATTCGTTGATGACAGGTCCCATAAAAACTCCGTTTTCAGCCGGATCGCCCACTGTAAGTTCGGAAGCCTTATCAACTACCTTTTTCATCAGCTCTTCATGCACGTCTTCCACAACTATCAGCCGCGAACACGCAGAGCATTTTTGCCCACTATAGCCATAAGCGGATGCAACTACGCCCGCAGCCGCTTCTTCGATATCGGCTTCCGAATCAACGATAATTGCGTCCTTCCCGCCCATTTCCGCTACCACCCTCTTAATCCAGATCTGACCGTTTTGGAATTCCGCCGCTAATTTATTTATTCCCATACCCACTTCCATAGAACCGGTGAACGAGATGAACCGGGTTTTGGGATGCCGTACGAGTTTGTCTCCCGCCAAAGCGCCCGGTCCCGTTAAATAATTCAAAACTCCGGGCGGCAATCCGACTTCATTCATAATTTTAACGAGTTGGTATGCCGTAGCAGGAGCGTCCGATGATGGCTTCAATACGACGGTGTTCCCCGAAACGATAGCGGCAATTGCCATTCCGGAGGTGATTGCAAGAGGAAAGTTCCATGGTGGAATAATTACGCCAACTCCGAGGGGTATGTATTCAACGTACGGTTTTTCGCCCGGATAGGGTACTACCTCTTTTTTCCCGGAGTATCTGAGCGCTTCCTGACCGTAGAACTCGAGAAAATCTATAGTCTCCGCAACATCGCCATCAGCCTCCGCCCATGATTTTCCTACCTCGTAGACCATCCAGGAGCCGAGTTCCATTCTCCTTTCTCTCATAATATCAGCGGCGTTGAAAATATATTCCGCTCTTTTTTCAGCGGGTGTCCGGGACCAGGATTTAAAAGCCTCCGAAGCCGATTCGATAGCTCTCTCAGCTTCCTTTTCGCCTCCTTTTTGAAAATGTCCAATAATTTGATCGGTGTTCGCGGGATTTATCGACGAAAAAGTTTCGTCAGCCATGATTTCCTCTCCTCCTATCTGGAGATTGTAGGTTGCGCCGAGTTCACCTTTTACACTCTCGAGCGCCGTACGCATGGCGTTTTTGTTATCCTCATTCGAATAATCTATTAATTCTGTCGGTCGGTATTCTTCTCGTTTCAATTTCAAATCCTCTTGCTAATCCAAAGCTATTTCTTCGATTTCTCCCGGCTGCCAGCTGGAGTTGGTCTCCTGGCTAAGTACCAATGATTCATATTCACGGAGTTTTTCCCTGAATTCTGTCATCGTTTTAGTCCTTACCAATCCAGCAACAGCGTCGTCGTTTTGTACCATACCTGAGACAAACGGGGATATAACATTTTTCATATGATTGAGCACCAGAAATTCCCCTCTAAACTTCTCCTCGCTGTCGATGAATCTGTTTATCAGATCGAATTTCTCGTTGTCGTCGGGCTCAGGTAATAAAACACCTGTTTCAAGGTAGGTATCAACCTGCTCGAATATCCATGGTCTCCCGATAGCTGCTCTGCCTATCATTACATAATCGCACCCGGTTCGTTCAAAGCACGCTTTAGCCGCTACTGCACTGTCGATATCACCATTTCCTATGACCGTGATTGATACTGCATCCTTTACCTGTTTGATCACATCCCAATTTGCTTCACCCTTAAAGCTCTGTTCTCTGGTGCGGGGATGAACGCTTATTGCCGATATACCTGCCTCTTCAAACATCTGCGCCACTTCCACAGCGTTTATATGCTTATCGTCCCAGCCGCTCCTTATTTTAGCCGTCACCGGAATATCCACTGCATTAACGACAGCACGAACAATTGTTTCAAGGAGAACGATGTCTTTCAGAAGTGCTGAACCTGCGCCTTTTTTTGTTACTTTTTTTACCGGACAGCCGAAATTCAAATCAAGTACGTCGGGTTTCCACTTCATAACCTCGACAGCAGCGGATTCCATTGTAGCCGGATCGTCTCCATAAATTTGAATCCCGATGGGCCGCTCTACCTCTTCATACGGAAGATATCGTAATGTCGTTGACGCTCCTCTTGCGATACCCTGTGAGGATGCCATCTCCGAAAATACGAGGGCGACGCCATACTCCTTGCATAATTTACGAAAAGGGGAATCGGTGATTCCCGCCATCGGCGCCAAAATAGCTTTTCCCTTGAGCTTTAGCTTAGCCAAATTAATCTCCATATCTGTTTTCCCCCGAATTATACAGTCTAAATGATACTCCTCAGACTCATAATTTGCAAGTGATTTACTCAGCCGGGGGGGTTATCGATCGAT
>JADFGO010000022.1 GCA_022567655.1 Candidatus Neomarinimicrobiota bacterium | reverse complement strand
ACTTCCCAAAAGTAAATTTTTTCCGAGCCATCGGGGTCGGGAAATCCATCTCCGTTTAGATCCTTAAAGAAGAAGCTGCTGGGTTTTTCCTCTGTGACGTTCCATACGGAAAACTTTGCCGGTTTACCGTTTGTCGAAGTAGCCACCGAATCCTCGGAGAAGCGGATCTCGTAGTTTGCAGGATATGGGACGCCATCGGGATTTTTTACACTAACGCTGTGTGAAAGATTGCTCTGGCTTCCTTCTTTCCAACCGGAAGCGTCTTTATCAATCGCGATTACATCATTAAAAACTGATATCCTCAATCCCTCAAAAACGTCGCCATCCTGAGGCACTACCTCATATTTGCGTCTAATAGGATCAATTAAAAAAGAATCAACGGATACGTAGGGACTGTTTGCAATCAGATTGACCTTCTTGTTCCCGGTCACGTCAAAAACAGAGTAGTCAGTTGTCTCAAAGAAACCGTCGTGATGAAATTCTATTTGGTAGGTATGATTTTCCTTTATTTTCAAACGGTCAATTATTTCAATTGTGACAATACCCGTTCCGGGGCCTTCTATATGTATAATTTCCTTCAATTCCGGCATTCTGTAACCGCCGGCAGGAGCATTGGGAATCACTACGGCAGTATTCACATCCGTTTTCGTTACGTTACCCAGGTTGTCGATACTAATAATCGATGTGCTTTCGGTAGGCGGCAACCCTTCGCCCCCTTGAATGGGAGGAGGAAAACCACGGTCATATGGGACTACCGCATAATAATATGTTTGTCCGTTCTGAACCGTTGTGTCGGTCCACGTATGAACCAGCCCCGTATCATCACCCATATCAAATTGGATACCATTAATATCAGTCGGGTGAGTTCCTTTCACCCACCAGAGCGAGTCCGGGTCATAATTGATCAAATCACACTGGAAAATAGCCTTTCGAAATGTTTTGATGCCAAATGCGTTCGTAATTATCTTCGTTTCTAAAAATGCCGGGTCCGTGCTTCTATAAATCTTATACCCCTCGAAATCGAATTCGCCGAGAAACCGGTCGAAGCTGGTTTCCGCTCTTCTATCCCAATAAAGCGTTACCTGCCGGTCACCGGGAACGGCAGTCAAATGAGGCTTATTCGGCGGCTTGGCGAAGTTATAGTCGGCGTTATAGATTTTTTGAACGATTTGCTTTGTTCTTAAAATGTCCTCCCTGTCTTCACCGAAAAGTAAAGCCATTGAAAAGCGTTCCGTCTGTCCGGCTTCCAATGGAAATGGTCCCGAGGAGTATAACGCCGCTAAATTTACATCAAATTCCTGAGGGTCGAATGCACCAAACGCCATGATATTCCATATTTGTTCGTCCATTCTCAGGTCGAACTGATGTACATTAAATAATTTAACGGCGGATAAACCGATTTGGTCGGACTCGTCCTTGTCGGTTTCATTATACTCAGGTTCGCCATCCGTTGGGAATCCGTCACCCTCTCCTATATCGGGACCCGAATACTGTTCGTCGAGCGGTCCGACACCGTCAGCGCCGAGATCGTCATTCAAAGGTTCTCCTTTATCCCACACACCGTTTCCATTTAAATCGGTAAAACCATCCCAATCTCCATCCTCATCGCCTTCCCAGTGCCATTTGGGCTTACCGTCATTATAAATTCCTACTGAACCGAAAACGAATTCACCTCGCGGACTGCTTCTGCTTTCATCTATAAGACCGTCTTCGTCATTGTCGACGCCGTCTCCCGGTATCATCTCCACAAGCTCACCGAACTCATCATAAAGAAACACGTCCCCCTTTCCCGGGCTTTCGAGGAAGGCATAACCAGCCACGCCGACCGGGCTCCAGCCGGTATCTCCAACGCCATCACGGTCCCAGGCAAACGTTATATCTAATATCGGATCAAATTCACCCTGATCGTCATCGCCATCTCTCGTGCCTCCGATTCCAAAATCGATGTACATCCCGAATAATGCCTTTTCATAATCGGTAGCGGCGTCATTTTTTATATCGTATAACCAGAATATGACATCTTCGGCAAGAACGGATGACCACTGAAATCCCCTCACTTCTACCCGGAGCCCAAGACCGCCTCGTGTCGGGTCATCGGGATCGGGGAAAAAATCATACTCCTTATCCGAGGCATCATCCATTACAAAATATGTTTCCAAGTCAGCATTCTCGACGCCCATTCCGAAAAAACCATTCCAGAATGGTTGCAAAGTTTCTCTGTCAAACCAGTCCGGCTGGTCAGGCCAGCGCCTGGGCCAGGAAAATGGGTCGTTGCTCATGGCGGGAGAATCCTGATCCAGATTTACGTATCCCGGTACAGGCTGGAAGCCCCACACCTTCCCCGTTACGGGCTCTCTATCGACAAATTCCCTGTAATTGGTTTCTAAGGGATGAACTGTCTCACCATGGATATCCACTACTTCGGCAGATACCCAGGGAGCTACGCCGTCGAGATATGAATGACCGCTCCCTTTCGGCCATTCACCGGAAGGTTGAAACGGCCATAGTGCTACTTCGCCGTGATTCAAGAAAATCGTCCGCACCAGATTTCCGTCCATAATACCTTGCTTTTTCCAAGCCGGATCTCCGCGAGGCTCCTGAGAATTGGCGAAATTGACAGAGAGGATGATGAACAATATTACGGCGGTCAGATTCTTCAAACAAAGCACCTCATGATGATATAGAATTTTTCCATTGCCATAGATTTCGACTCTACCTCAAAATCCAATCGAAGCGCCGAGTATTATTCGCCTTGGTTCGGAATAAAAATCAGGCCTGTTCCGAAAATCATCCAGAGTATTGACTCCCTTTACGCTTGTCCGCGGTCGAATAGTATAACCGGCTCTTCCTGTGTCTGAATACACAAACACTTCGTTTTTACGATCCAATATATTGAATAGTTTGATAAAAACGGAATATTTCGCGCCTGCGAGTTCTAAATCCTTATGCATTTTAAAGTCGAATGTATACTGTGTTGGCTTCCTTTCGCTGTTCACAAAAGACGAAGAAGCATTTTGAAGCCTGGGAGTATATGGAAACCCACTGCCCAATCTTCCTACAAGACTCATCCCCCAGCTGCCGGGTTGACTTAGAGTAAAGTTAAAATTCAGCGTGTGTGTTTGATCCCAGTCCAACAGGATCACTTGAATCTCACTCTCCTTATTACTTTTAGCGTCGTTGAACACCTGCATCGGGTCCGAAGCGTTTCCTTCGGCTAATTGGAAAGTATAGTCAACTGAAGCGGAGAGGTAGTTCGACCTCCTTTTCTCCAGAGCCAGGGTTATGCCTCCTACGTTCCCGTAATCCCGATTGATGAAACGGGCGTAGAAGTCCTGAGTATAGGTAGTGATTATCTCCATTCCCAGGAGATGTTCCATATCTTTATAAAAACCTGTTATGTCAATACCGATGTTATCCGAGAGCTGCTGCTGAAGACCAATTTCATAGATCACCGTGCGTTGCGGCTTAAGCTCCGCGTTACCCATCGTAGAAGTTAAGCTCCCGCTGAATACTTCAAATTCAGAGTTGATATATAGATGCTCGAAGGTAGGAATCTGAGAAAAATGGCCATATGAAAAATGTATAACACCCCTGTCGGTTATTGGATAAGATACGCCAATTCTCGGACTCAGTGATTGCACAGCTCCGGAGTTTCTATAATTATTTACCCATTTGTTTCCACGGACATTGACAGTATCCGTGATCTCGCCTAAATCCGATACATATTCATTTTCTCTCACCAGGGTAGTGAAACCGTCGAGGGGAGAAAAAACCACAAAATACCTTGCATTGTCCGGGTCTCTCAAGTCTATTGGAGCTTTAGCGGATGAATTAAAATAATCATATCTCAAGCCTATATTAACAATTAAATCTTCGAATTCCATTTTGTCCTGAATGTATGCCGCTGCTTCAGTAGGACTATGCCGATAACGATTATTTACGATGGACCCGGATATGGGGATGGCCGGTTCGAAAGGTCTTATTTCGATATTCGCATCATCTCTTTTAGCAATTATCTCGAACTCATGGAAAAATAAAGTGTGCCTTCTGAATTCAAAACCACCTTTTACTAAGTGTGAGTTATTAATCTGACTTGTCAAATCTATCTTCCCTTGAATTGATTCGGTGTTTCGCCTGGTTTGCCACATTTCCGTTCCACCAGTCCGGAAAGCATTACTGGCGTTATCTATCAGACGTTTAGGGTCTACATATCCGGAATCAAGGGGATCTTTAAAAACGTATTTTTTGTAATCGAAAAATGTACTGGCAAATTTAACCGTATAAAATGTCCTCGAGCTTAATGTGTGGTTGAAAATCAGCGATTGGGAATGCCCGCGGTTGAACTGTTTAAAATCACCGTCCGGATTAAGCTTAAACAAGTGAGAATAATCACGAAAATCTACCCTGTCCACAAAAAAACCATATGAGATCCTTATTGATGGGGAAATTCGATATGTAAGTTTTCCTGCTGTACTCAGTTTCTCCAATGGGTTCATCGACACAAAAGCGCCATCACCGGTCTCTTCTACGTATACATTGGGTTCCCCCGGTGTTGCGCTGCCGTCACCTTCGCCAAAATCTCCACTGTTTGCAACTGAATCTGCTCCAATATCATCGACTCTCACATTCCAATTTGCAAAACTTGAAACGTCAGAAGGCATAAACCTTCTCTGTCCGTATAACCAGCCTTCGTTGTTAATAATTCTCCCTGTAAGAAAGAATGAAAACTTATTGCCCAAGAATTTGAGCGGACCATCGATACTTATCTGGATATTAGATATATCCGTTCCGTTTATATTATCAATATTCATAAACGTTCCATCGTCCGAGCTTACGTAATCTCCCGTATAAAAAGAGAGATTGCCCCTGAGTTTATCACCGCCTTCTTTAATTACGACGTCAATGACCCCGGACATAGCCTGCCCGTACTCGGCGTTGAAAGGACCGCTGATCACCTGTAACTCTTGAATGGAATTGTTCTCTATCTCAATAGCGATATTCCCGGAAAACGGGTCTGTCACTGAAAGACCGTCTACTAAATATGCGACCTCGCTTGACCGTCCTCCCCTGATGTGAATTTCGCCGTCCGAACCGACAACAATTCCCGCCTGAAGCGCTAAAACGTCACTAAATTCTTCAACGGGTATTTCCTTCAGCTGTTCGGCTCCCACGATGGAAAGAGAAGACGTCAGGTCTTTCCTTACGATCGGATTCTTCGCCGTAACGGTAACTTCCTGGAGCTCTAACCCGGCTTGCCGTAATTGAAAATCAAGTTTGGTTGTGAAGTCGGCTGAAACCTTAACCTCTGAATATATTACCGGTGTGTGACCGATCATAGATCCTTTAACGCTATAAACACCAGGCGGAATGTTCAGGATAACGAATTGACCCTTATTATCAGCCGCTGCTCCCAAAGAAGTGCCGACAATGATAATGTTTGCTCCAATAAGGGGATCACCGGTAGAAATGTCCTGAATGGAACCGGAAATCTTTCCGGTGGTTCCGGCAATTAATGGAGAGCTATGAATTGCAGCAAAAAACGAAACAAGCAACACAAGTATCGCCAAAGGACTCCGGCTATTTGAAGGACACAGTATCATACTTAGTCTCTCGAAAATATAATTCTAGTAATTAAGTAAATTCCCATTCATAATCAAGTAAAATATAATGCACTAACGGTGAAAACAGGCTATGATGACCTATTTGCATAATTCCATGCGAATAGAGCTGATGAATTAGCATTTTCTCATTGCTGCGGCTCTATATTCTTTTTTGGGAGTCAGGTTCAAAATAATGTACCTTTGAGAAATCAAAGATCACGTCAACTTTTTGTCCCTCCTCCACTTTGGTATCTGGCGGAACTCTGGCTATTATGGTGTTTTGGTCCATCGTCAAATAGAGATAAATCTCGTTCCCCATCATTTCCAGGATCTCCACTACCATTGGAATTCCCTCTTCCTCGCCGGAGATAGAAATATCTTCCGGACGTATTCCAAAAATAATTTCTTTACCGACGAAATCCTTCAGTTTATCCTCAGCCCCGGTATCGATTTGAAAACTCAGCGATCCTTTGTTAAATACCAGTCCTTGAATGTCTTCGACTTGACCGGAGATAAAATTCATAGATGGGCTGCCGATAAATCCGGCTACAAATTTATTCACCGGATAATCATAAAGATTAACCGGAGTACCATTCTGTTGGATTACTCCATCCCTCATAATTACAATCTTGTCACCTAAGGTCATTGCCTCGACCTGATCATGAGTCACGTAGATCATAGTAGTCTTTAATCTGTTGTGCAGTTTGGAAATTTCGGTACGCAATTCCACACGGAGTTTAGCATCAAGATTTGACAGCGGTTCATCGAATAAAAAAACCTTCGGTTGGCGTACTATTGACCTTCCGAGGGCAACTCTCTGTCTTTCACCTCCGGATAACGCCTTCGGTTTTCTGTGCATTAAGTGGCTAATTCCAAGAATGTCAGCTGCTTCATTAACTCTCTTCTCAATCTCCTTTGATTCAACTTTTCTTAACTTCAGTCCAAATGAAATGTTGTCAAATACACTCATGTGAGGATAGAGGGCGTAGTTCTGAAATACCATAGCGATATCTCTTTCTTTCGGCGCAACATAGTTCACAAGTTTATCTTCAATGTAGATATCCCCGGTTGTTGCTTCCTCTAATCCGGCAATCATGCGTAATACTGTGGATTTTCCACAACCGGAAGGACCGACCAACACCACAAACTCACCATCGGAAATTTCAATATTAAAGTCTCTCACTGCATAGACATCTTTGTCAAATATCTTTGTTACATCTTTTAATATTACATCTGCCATTCTGATTTCCCTTATCGGGTTAAAATCAAATAATCACAAAATTCATGTCTTTGGAGTTTAGTCGGGGTGGCGGGATTTCCCGCTTCCGGCGGGACGATCCCCCTATTCACATGACATAATATTCATGTGCGGTCGGGGCAAGCCCCAACCCGCACTCCATCTAGTCGGGGTGATAGGATTCGAACCTACGACCCCCTGCTCCCAAAGCAGGTGCGCTAACCGGACTGCGCTACACCCCGAATTTGAATCTGATATTAACATAATACTGGTACTTAGTCAAGGCGATTAACTTTCAATACGTAGAGTTCGGTGCGAGTCAGGTCTTGACCTGACCGCTCCGGGTATCACTTGGCAGTCAGGACAAGTCCTGACTGCCACACAAAAAAGGGCGGGATAGTTCCCGCCCTTAAATAATGATTCTACGACAGGTCAGCCGAAAAACCGCGTCTCCACCTTACCGAACGCAATATCCCCTTGATTTGTGGCTTCTTCCCTTTCCGCAACCTCCTCCTTCATGATCATCTCGATCGTATCCCATGGACATTCTACCACGCAGATAGTACATCCGATACATTCTTCGTAATCGACAACAATTATCTGCGCATGCCCCGGAATTACAGATTCCGGACTATCGGCAAGGTACATACAATCCACGGGACAGAAAGCGATACAGACCTCACAGCCTGTACAGCCGTCCCAGTCCACCCATGCTATAGGGCGCGGTTTCTTCGGTTTTTTCGCCGGTTTTATCTTTTCTTCAATCTCAGCCATTAGCGTGCCTTTGTCTTAATATACAGATATACAGGCCTGATGAAACATTATCAAGCCGGAGAAAATTTTGCATCCGACTTCGTGACTCCACCTGCGGTTACGGTCAGTTCCATAGATTGCTCCCCGAGCGTCTCGTGCCAGTACTTCAGCGTGTATGTCCCCGCCGGAACGTCCGAAATGCTGAAATTACCCGATTCATCGGTTACAACATAATACGGATTTGCGGCTGACACTATCCATCCCTTCATCCATGCGTGCACGTCACACCGGAGTTTTATGAACTCCGGTTTAGCGAATTTTGCCGATATTCTTTTCTTGAACTTCGGCTGTGCCTTGTTGATCGACGGATTTATCGTACTGTAAGTATGAATATTGTGAAGTATTCCATCGCTGTTGAGTATGCTCAATTTTTTTCCAACTCCGACTATGATAACATGCGGGTCAAACCAGCATCCGTTCTGATCGAGTATGAATTTCTCCGCCCATGCCTTTCCACTCTTGATACCGTCGATATAAACTACAACGTTTTTCAATCCACCCTTTGAACCGACGACTACATCTTCACGATATTTTGGATGGACGGCACATACTTTAGCGTCTTTCTCTATCTTGAGAGCTTTCATCACCGGTGGTTTTCCATCGAACGTCACGCTTCCTGATATCGTGCCTCCGCCGGAAACGCTGCCCGGTGTATATTGACCGAATAGCATCACCGCGGGTGTCAGAATGAGCAGTGTCAGCGTTATGAAACGAACAGTTTTCATTGATATTCTCCCTAATTTTTCCGGGATATCTCTTATCCCCCTAATTGTAATATATAATCGGTTATAACTTCAATTTGTTTATCCTCGTCCCCATCGAGTATGTCGTCCGGTCCTGATTCATCGTAGTACTCCGGATCGAAGAACGTCGGCATCTTAGTACCCGGTTGTATCAGACTCGGGTTCCTGAGCCATTTCGGAATCCACTCGGGTCGAAGTCGTGCTTTTGCGAGCGCTAAATCGGGAGCCCAATCGGTGATCGGTCCTTCCGGTTTTTTTGCTCCCTGTTGGTGGCATGAGAAACAGGCGAAATAATCTGCTGACACGAGGAGTCTCGCTGCTCTTAGGGTACTGCCGCGCAGTGGTTCTTTATCCAGATAGCGGTATGGAAACTTCTGTTTCGAAGCATGAGTGAAATACTGCTCGATAGTCAGGGCATCCTCGTCAGACAGGTAGAAAGTCGGCATCCTTACTTTCATCCAGGGACGGATTTCCGTCGGTTCTTTTACGAATCTAAAGAGCCAGTCAGGCTGAACCTTTTCTCCCTCGCCGTCCAGTGAAGGCGGAGAAAACGCTACGGCTTCTTCCTCCGTGTATCCTTCTCTCATCAAAATTTCGTTCAAAACGGACGTTATTGAACCTCCCAAACCATCTATCACGTGGCAACCCCGGCAGTTGCGTTCCTGAATCAGTTTTAATCCTTCGTGAACCTTGAGCTCGTGACTGTCGAGATTTCTCATCTTCGTGGAAGCGATATTCTCTTTGGTAAAGCCCATGATCGCCGTAAGAACAGCATTTGCTTCATCGTCCGAGAAGCCGAAATTAGGCATTTTGAGCTTTTCGTCGAAGTTTTTGACCTTACCCTGGTCGAACAGCCGCGGAGTCTTGAGCTTATTGAAAATCCATTCTTCTTTGCGATGCTCGATGTCAACAAGACCGAAATCAAACCTCGTAACGAGTTTTGAACCCTCTTCCGTCAGTTCCGTTCCTATCAGCTGGGCGTCCTCAAAACCTGAAATTTCATGACATCCGAAACAACCGTACCTGCCAATCAACCTCCTTCCGAGAAACTCAGATTTTTCATCAGCGGTCATTGAAGTGAGTTTGTCATCCGCCTCTGAGCGCATCATATTTCTCTTCAGATATTCGTGCGTCAAATCGTCAAGCACATCTGCGTTTTCCGCTGGAGGAGGAGACTGGTCGTATTCCGTGTTGTTCAATGATATAAGGTGCGCCGTGATATCAGCAGCTTCTCTATCCGTTAATCTCATACGAGGCATAACTGTATCGGGGAAATATTTTTTCGGGTCTTTCAGCCAGTTGAAGAGCCATCGTTCATTCACTTTGCTTCCCAAACCGTCAAGATTCGGTCCGAATTCACGTCTGCTGACGAGCCCATCGTTATCCATATCGTCCGTATCGCCTAATTTGTGACATCCGAAACAACCCAGGTTCTCAACCAGCCACTTTCCTCTCCCGGCGTTTCCCCGTCCCGGCACTCGACTGTAGTTTTCCGTCTCAGAATTCGCGAACAGATAATCGACAATTGCCAGAACCTGAACGTCATTCGAAATCAGATCTTCATCAGTGCTTGTATTCAGCAATCCGAAAAATTTCGGCATTCTCGTTTTACTTTGAAAATGCTTGGGATTCTTAACCCATTTATAAGTCCACTCTTTTGAGACCTTAGAAGAGAGCTTGCGCAGGTCGGGTCCTACTTTCCTCAAATCATTGAACCCATCAATTTTGTGACAACCAAAGCAACCGAGTCTTTTTATCAGATTGACACCTGCGTTTAATACTTCCGCTCCCACTACTTCTGCCTGTTTATTGTGGCATTTAAAGCATGACGCTTCGATCAAGTTCGCCCGATACATCGGAAAATCCCAGTAATGCGGCTCTTTCCATCCGTACTTTTCTATCCACTCTTTTTTCTGTTCGTCGTCTTTAGGCGTGTGATGAGTATCCGTAAACGTCACACTTCTACCAAGTCCTCCATGACAGGCGGTACAGCCGAAATCGGATAGAGGATGGGGAGAGTTTTTATCCACGTACAGATCAAGCTCCGGATGTGTTCTGTATGGCTGGGCAGCTTCCTCAAAACCGGATTTATCGATAGCGAGATGGCAAGTCTGGCATCTATCGACTCGAGGAACCGTAAGAAAATTCAAATCCTCATGGAGGTCCGGAATTACAACCTGTATCACTTTTTCAGACGGGTTGATAAAGTCCAGCATCGGCATATTCCGGAAATAGTCGTTGGCGAAACTCGGACCTATTTGGGCGAGAAGGAGCTCAGCTTTTTTTACATCTCCCATAAGCTCGGCTAATTCATCTTCTGCGCTTTTTGACTCAGCGGAGATGCTGTCGATTATAGACTTAGCGTTGGATATCTCAAGTGAGTTAATTTCGAGTTGAGACGAATAAGTGTCCATATCAGAGTTTAGTTCATTCATGAGTTCCCTGTACTCAGCGGCTTCTTCTTCGAGATTCTTTTCCATCCGAATTTCATATCTGTATTTGACCGCATCGTACTCGGATTTGGCGAAACGATTTTTCTGATCTATTTTATATCTTTCTACCTCCAACAATCTTAGCGCCAATTTTGTAGGTTTAATTTCGTCTTCTTTTTCAGCTACCTGATCTTTTGCAATGCTGATCCTTTCCTCTAATTCCTTCAACTCTGTCGTATCAATCGCGGCGATGTTCATAGCCAGTTCTGCTTCGGTTTTTTCTATTTCGATCTGGCGGAATTCGCGTTGATAGTCTCGCCACTCCCTGATATAGTCATCGGCTACCATCACAAAAACAGAAATCATAAGAGCTACGCTCGTCAGGGCGAAAATTATATTCAGGCGTGGAACATTATAAAGGTATTGAGCGTCGTCTTTTAGTTTAGCCAAGCACTGACTCCTCTCTAAATATTGAAGAAAAACTCAGGTATAGCGACAAGATACTTCAAGTTGAACAACCATCTCAGATACATTTTTATCGGAAAACTGATCATAAGCAGCAGCAGTGAAATAAAAATAGCGTACCTGCCGATTCCCAGTTTCTCATAAAGACTGCCAAACCATTTTTTGGTCAGAATCACAGGCGTTACAAAAAAATAAACTAAAATCAATCCGATACCGAAGATCTCTCTGAGGAACCAGTTGCCCGGAAGTCCTGTTCCGAACCACTTAATGTAGATTATCTCGGAAAGGTTGATGTTTACTAAGGGCTCGAGTTTATGGACGTCCCAATACTCATAAGGCCCGAAAAAGTTCCAGTTCGGTCCTCTTAAAAAGGTGCCTATGACTATTAACAAAATCCAAAGTAACAACCACCCGAAGAGGAAAATGGAAATCGCCATCTTCCTTTCGGCGAAGGAATAATACCCGTTTCCCTTCTTGTTTTTGTCTATGTACGGAATAGCTATCAACCCCACTACAGCGAGACCCGGCAGAAGAACTCCGGCTATCCATGGATCGAAATAGACGAGCAGCTCCTGCAAGCCGAGAAAATACCAGGGAGCTTTCGAGGGGTTGGGAGAGTTCGCCGGATTCGCAGGCTGCTCTAACGGCGCCTGCACGAACACCGACCAACCGATAAGAAGAATGAGCACGAGAGATAGCGCTATAAGCTCTATATATACAAGATCGGGCCAGACTATCACCCTCTTTGGATCGACTTCCGCTTCCGATACCGGCTTGCCTTCCTCTATGCGTTTATCGTTTCGCACCGCCTGGTACATCGCAACCCATGTGAAAAAGAGGACTATAAAGATAAGCCCGACTATAGGTATGTTGTCCGGCTTTGTCACGATAAGCCTGAAGTTTTCATCCGTCAAGCTTAGCACGAAAAAGAGAACAGAGGTGACGCCAACTATCACCATAGATTTCACCGACCAGAAAACTCGTGGATACTTGAGACTTAAGGCGAGCAGTATCACCAGCAGCGTGAAAAGAATCGGCGGGTCTGAGATAATATTGATAAATTCTTTCATAAAACCATAGCTCCCTTCATTACATCGGTCCTGACAAGTTACCGTCTTTTCTTATTCGGAAAAAGTGGAGCGACATGAGAAGGATCGCGACAAACGGCAGTGCTACACAATGAAGCACGTAAAATCTCAAAAGTGTCGCTTCTCCAACGAACCGTCCGCCGAGCAGCGCAAACCGTATATCGCTCCCCGCATGAACAAGAGCTATGTCTCCTATCTGAAGCAATGCGGAGCCCGGACCTTCATGCCCTATAAAGGGTGTCGCGCGCGCCATGTTGGTTCCGACGGTTACAGCCCAAATCGCCAGCTGATCCCAGGGAAGCAGATATCCCGTAAAACTAAGGAGAAGGGTCAGAACCAGTAAAATAACTCCGACAGCCCAGTTAAACTCGCGCGGGGGTTTGTACGAGCCGGTCATAAACACCCTGAACATATGAAGCCAGACCGTGATGACCATCAAGTGCGCCGTCCATCTATGAAGCTCTCGCATTATCCCGAGAGGAACCTGCTCACGTAAATCTATTATATCCATATATGCGTACTCTACCGTAGGCCTGTAATAGAACATCAAAAGTATCCCGGTGACCGTAAGTATCATGAAGAGGAAGAAGGTGATCCCCCCCATGCACCACGTATAACGCAGTCTGACTGCATGTCTGCCGGTCCTCGCAGGATGCAGATGTAACCAGACAGAATTGAGTACAACGAGCAATCTCGTCCGCCTTGTTCTGGGAATTCCGGTTCTGAAATACGACTTGGCGACCTGTGAATCGACAAGTTGGTTCCAGATACTTTTTTTCTTCTTTTTTGGAGCTTCTTTAGGCTCCTCTTCTATGCTTTCCTGCTCCGTTTTTTCATCTGCCATTTTTCAGTTGTTCCTTTCGCATCGAGGACTAAACTTTCAGGAAACTGTCCGGATCGTTCCACTGTCCTTTTTCATATTGGTATTTCTGGTTTTTATCCACGAGGATTTGTCCGTCTTCTGCCAGTGTAATCCGGAAGCGTTCCAATGGTCTGGGTGCGGGTCCTTCGAAATTGATCCCTGTGTTGTAAAACCCGCTTCCGTGACACGGACACTTGAATTTCCCTTCGGCGGCGAGCCAGTTTGGAGTGCAGCCCAAATGAGTGCAAACCGTGCTGAGCGCGTATATCCCCTCCAAATTTCGCACGAGCCATACGCCGAACGATTCTTTAAACCGTTCGTCAACAGCGCCGATTACATAATCCTTCGGAAATCCTGCCTTAAAGGTTAAAGGAGGTTCGAAAAGCACGTTCGGAAAAAATAATCTGCCCATAGCTGCCAGAATTCCGAGAGTTGCAGCCGTAAACGATATCCACGCCAACCCTAACCATGAAAAGAAACTTCTTCTGTCGACCTGTCTTTTTGGAGGTGTTTTAGGTTCTTTTACTTCAGCAGCTTCTACCTGGTCTTTCACTGCTTCCGGTTCGTTTTGGTTTCCGTTTTCCCCTGTTGTTACATCTTCAGCCATTTTCACTCAACTCCGCGAATGGTTATCCGTTCCCATCAAACATTTCCAAAGCTTCAATCGCCGCCTGGCGAACTTTCATACTTGGATCCGACGCCCTGATCACCTCAAGCCTTTCTTTTAAACTCCGGGCGTTAAGATTGCCTACGGCAATCAGCGCAGACCGGATAGTATTCTCCTTTAAAAGGTCATCCATCGATTGATGCTTGCCGAGGTACTCCCTGTCGAGCATCAATGAGAGTACTTCGATCCCCGAGCCGTCCCCTAATTTAGCCAGACTAAGCGCGGCGTTCCATTTTACGTCATCTACAGGGTCCGAAAGCGCCAGCCTTAAACCGTTCAGAGTCTCTTCGCTTCTCATGGAGCCCAGCAAATGCGCCGCCAGCTTCCTCATCCCGGGATCCGGATCGCTTAAAAACGGCACTACCTCCCTGTGGACTTCCGGATATCCGAGTTTACCCAGCGACCAGAGCGCGTATAATCTCGTCTCGTCGTCCGCATCATTGGTAGCTTCCCGCAAGCTCTGAGCGCTCCTCGGGTCCTTCAGATGTCCGAGCGCCAAAGTTAAATATCTTCTGATTCGCGGGTCGTCATTTTTTGCGTTCTTATAAATGCTGAGCAGCTCGGCTAAGAAACGGTCTTCAACCGGCTTACCTTGATCCGATCGGATAATCCCTGACAGCATAAATGCTGCGTGCCATCTGTTGCTCGGTCCGCCGATCTTGATGCTCTCAAGATAATCGTATCTGTCTTTGGAATCCGTAAAGAAAAACGTGAAGAAAAAAAACATGCCGATTGCTGCTGCCGCTATAAGGAAGGGTGTTATGAATAATTTTGCGAAATCAACCCAGCTGCCGATCCCGGTCGGAGCGGCTGAGCCGTTCCCGGAATGTGAATCAGTTCCCCGGTTTTCTGTCATATTTATAGAACCTGACTAACGGTTAACGTTTTGTTTATGAAACAACGACTTTAGAATAAACCTTGCAACAATTTCAGTAAAAATCCTTTCATACTCCTCAATTTGAGCAAACGAATATAAGTAGCCCTCTTTCTTTTGTCAAGCATGATTTAAACTGAACAACCGCTCGATTTTCTCTATTCTGAAAATCGGTTCAATGAATCATAATCTCTGATTACGCACCCGGTAACTCGCTTAACAATCCACATTTAGGCTACTCATGAAATCGCCTTTAACGCCGATTCCACGGATGCGAAGATCGATACGTTCACCGTCTCAACAAAATCCAGAAACGACTTTTGCACTCGCTTCGAGCTCATGACAAAGCTGACGCTGATTCCGAGCTTCGTTTGGAAATTACTGAACTTTGCCAGATGCTGAAGCTCCTCCAATTTTATTTCATCGAGTACGGAAAGGTCTATGATAAATATTTTCTTACCGCTCTCGCTCAATTCTTTCACAAGCTTTGTTGTCTCTCTCCCTGCCGCAGCTGTATCGACCGGTTTTCTCTTGAGTATGGTGACGTCACCATCAGCTGAAATAACCTCAACTAAATTTACTTCAAAGGTCTCATTAAAAAGGCCCGCTAACTCTTCAGGTTTTTCCGGTCTTTTTATACATGACTCCAGGCCTTGCTTAATATACTCGTCTATAGTTTCCTGATCGATATCCGACCAAAAATAAAGATAGGGTTTTATTAAGCCGGAACTGTCTATTGCTTTGACCGTGCTGCTTAACCTTGAAGCGCTTGGAATTTCTAAGCTCCCTTCATCGGCAAGAATGAACTCGGAGAACGAAGATTCATAATATTCAGGGATCTCGTCTATTGTGCTCACAACTTTTATCTTATATTCCTGTGGTAATCCTGATCTTATTTCTTCCTGAAATGAAATATTCCTGGACAAAAGCAATAAGTGTGTTTTGCCGTCAAGCGGTTTAACGATTCTTTCTTCCTTGCTGCTCGTAAGCAAGTCACCCTGAAGCGCCCGAACCACCCTTTCGACCAGAACCATCGGCTTTATCGGTTTAACGATATATTCTATCGCTCCCAAAGAAAGCGCTATTTTGACCTGATCAATTTCTGAATGTGCGGATACCATCAGAACGGGAATATCTTTCAGTTCCTTTATGTCCTTCATTTTTTTCAGGACATCAAATCCGCTGATAACAGGCATCATCAGATCAAGGATAACGAGATCAGGCTGAAAATCGACCATGACTTTAATCCCTTCAATCCCATCTTCTACGGCACTGACCTCATAACCGTATTCACCGAGGACCTTCTTCGAGATTGAGCGGGCGTACTTATCATCATCTATGACGAGTACCTTCTTCCCGACTCCGATGTTTTTTAAATAATCTGAATCGTCCAATCTATAATTCTCTGATCTTTAATCATTCAGCCTTTTATGATAAGCCGCGTCAATACTCCCAGACAAGTATAATAGGTTTATGAGAGCCGATCACAAATTCGGTGTATTTATTTTTTTCCTAATAGCTCTAAAAGTTCCTCTTCCGAAATTACGGTTACTCCTAATTCTTCCGCTTTTGAGAGTTTCGAGCCTGCGTTTTCTCCGGCAACCAGGTAGTCTGTTTTATTGCTTACGGAAGATGAAGCCCTTCCCCCCGCTGATTCGATCAACCCTTTGGCGTCGCGTCTTGTCATTTTTTGAAGCGTTCCGGTAATTACAAACGTTAATCCGGCAAGAACGTTCGAGCTGCCCGCGGATTCACTTCCGATTTTTATTCCATGTGCGATCAGCTTCTCGATCGTTTCATTGTTCTTCTTCTCATGAAAAAAATTGCTGACGCTCTCAGCGACAATAGGTCCTACACCCTCTATACGTTCAAGAGTTTCAACGTCAGAGTTTCTTACTTTTCCAATGTTCCCATACTTCTGAGCAAGAAGCTTCGCCGTTTGCTCTCCGACATGTCGTATCCCGAGCGCATATAGAAACCGCCCGAGGGTTGTCTCCTTGCTTTTCTCCAGTGCGTTCAGGATGTTCTGCCCAGATATCTCCGCCATCCTTTCAAGTGATGCGAGTTGTTCCAAAGATAGAGAATAAAGGTCGGCAACGTTTTTTACCGTCCCATTGTCAACAAGCGACTCGACGAGTTTATCGCCCAACCCGTCGATGTCCATCGCCCCCTTACTCGCGAAGTGCTTTATCGATTCTCTGAGCTGCGCCGGGCAGGACGGGTTCTGGCACGAATGAACCGCCTCTCCCGGCAGTCTCTTTACGTCGGCTCCGCAAACGGGACATTTAACAGGAATTTTGTACCGCTTCGTTCCTTTTCTCCTTTTCGATTTGATTACGCTCACGACCTCCGGTATCACGTCTCCGGCGCGTTGGATTATCACCGTGTCCCCTGCGCGAACGTCTTTCCTGTCTATTTCATCCTGGTTATGGAGCGTTGCCCGTTTTACTATTACGCCGCCGACCTTAACCGGCTCCAATTCAGCTACCGGAGTCAACGCCCCGGTACGTCCCACCTGAACGCTGATAGAGTTCACCAACGTCGTTTCCTGAAGCGGTTTGAACTTTCCGGCGATTGCCCAGCGGGGACTTCTCGCGCGTTCTCCCAATTCGCCCTGGATATTCAAATCGTTTACTTTCAAAACGATACCGTCAACTTCAAACGTAAGTGACTCCCTCTTCTTTTCCATCTTCCTGAAATATCTGATCGCCTCTTCAATACCGCTGCAAACACTGCCGTGAATAGTCACCGGAAATCCCAATTCTTTTAATCCGTTTAGCGTCGCCCAATGACTGTCCGGACTAAACCCTTCAGCTGCCCCTATCCCGTAACACAATATGGAAAGCGGTCGGGTTGCAGTAATCTTCGGGTCGAGTTGACGGAGCGAACCCGCGGCTGCGTTACGCGGATTTGCGAAAAGTTTTTCCTCTCTTTCCGCCTGTGCCCTGTTCAGTTCCTTGAATGAATTAATGGACAGAAAAACCTCTCCCCTTACTTCTAATAAAGGCGGAATTTTTATTTTCCCCTCTCTCAGACGAAGCGGTATTGATTTGACAGTCCGAAGATTCGGTGTTATATCCTCCCCCGTTACTCCGTCACCACGCGTGGAACCTGAAACGAACACACCGTTCTCATATACGAGCTCGACGGCAAGCCCGTCTAATTTCGGCTCTGCCACGTATTCTATTTCATCCTCCGAGTCGAGGAATCGTTTTATGCTTGCGTCAAATTCCTTCAGCCCGTCTTCATCCATAGCGTTTTGAAGACTTAAAAGTGGGATCGTGTGGGTTACGCTGCCGAACTCTTTTGATGGTTCAGCGCCGACTCGTTGAGTAGGCGATTCGGGAGTGACTAATTCAGGATATTCCTCCTCGATTTTTTCCAATTGTCGAAAGAGAACGTCATACTCAGCATCAGAAATTTCAGGCTCGTCAAGAACATAATACTTATAATTATGCCCCTCTAACTCCCGCCGAAGCGATTCGATCCGTTTCTCAGCTTCTTTCTTATTCAAACTTTATTCAACTTAAAATCTTTTAATACACTCTCTTGTCATTGCCCGTCAGTCGCCGGACTGGCGAGGAGTCCGCCAGCCGGCGGACGACGAAGTCTCGAAGAGACTCCTTTGGAGCAATCTCGCTTTATCATCCTAAAATTTTGCCGGCAGTACATCGCACCTGTTAGGATGCAAATTTATGCAGATTTTGCGGGTCTTTCAACAAGTTTCGCTTGCCACTAATCGGAAATGAAGATATATTTTTCTGTTGGAATATGCGCCCGTAGCTCAGTTGGTAGAGCAGTGGCCTTTTAAGCCATTGGTCCCAGGTTCGATTCCTGGCGGGCGTACTCTGTAACGGTTAATACACAAGAGTTTACTGGTGAATTGCAAATTTAGCCTACTATACATAATACACGAAAATGGACTCTTGAAAACAACAATTATGAATGTATCAAATATTGGAGAAGGAGTGACTAAAAGTTTCCAGACTTTCTTATTCAACACGAAACCAAACCAGATGCCATTTTATAAAATACTGTTCGAAAATGGTCTTTAGTTAAAGACATTGTTAATTGTCTATATACTTTTTTGCCGGCAGGGGGTTTGTGTCTGAAAACTGCCCGCGAGGGAGGACATTTCTTTATTGAACAATATAATCCTTTTATCCTGTGTAAGCAAGAAACGCTCAGTTAAATCTCCGGCAGAGGGGATGTATACAAGTACACTATTCAAACTTAGTTTACAATTTGCCCGGAAACTCAAACCTGATGCGATATTTATTTTATCAGCTAAATACGGACTGATCGCTCTCGATGAGGAAATTGAGCCTTATGACATTACTTTGAGTGAGATGAAGACTTCTGAAAGAGAAGACTGGGCTGAGATGGTAGTTAAAAAGCTTCATGGATACACAGATTTACAAAAGGATCATTTCGTTATCTTGGCTGGAGAACGCTATCGACATTTTCTCCTTCCCCACCTAGAATCCTATGAAATCCCCATGGAAGGACTTAGAATCGGCCAACAACTTCAATTTCTCAAGAGACAATTAGAAAATGAGTGAAATTTGTGATTCACTTCACCGCCTGTTCGAAGAAAACCAACGCTTACAAATTTCACATTGGTGGTTCCAGTATTTTTTTGCAACATTTCTTCGAATGTTCTTGTCACATTATAAATAGATATCCTGTAATTATACTTGAATAATCAAAATGAAAAGGAGAACAGCAAATGATTCAATCAAGGATCTTGAATACAATATTCATATCAGCACTGATTATCACAACGAGCTGCAGCACTTCCGATAATCCGGATACACCTAAAATGACTACCGGGAATATGTCCCGGGATGTCAGTTACGTCTCCACTCCGCTCACTGATGAATTTGACAGTGTGATATCGGAGTTTTTATCAGAAACCGATGTAATTCCTGGAATGAGCATCGCAGTGGTTAAAAACGACAAAGTTGTTTATCTGAAATCATTTGGATATGCCGATATTGAGACTAAGTTAGAAGTGAATCAGGATACCAAGTTTTATATTGCGTCTTCAACTAAATCGTTCACCGCATTGACTATGCTCCTTCTCGCCGATAAGCAAGTATTTAACTACATTGAAATTCAATTCCGCCCTCTCCGCTGAAACTGTAAGCGTTAAAGATCTACTGACTCATAATTTGGGATTTGAGAATGGTCCTGTAACGTTCAGGACCGCTTACTCCGGAGAGCATGATAATACAACTTTGATAAATATATTGAAGGAAAGTTCTCCTACAGAAAAGCAATTCAGCTACGATAATCTGGGCTACGTCATGAGTGGCATAATAATCGAAAATGTGACAGGTAAACCATGGAAGCAGGTCGTTAGAGAAGAGGTACTTGATCCGCTTAATATGATAAATACAACATCGGATATGAATAAAGTCACAGCCGGAAGCTACGCTAAACCTCATGGATGGATGGGCGAAACAAAGAAATTATCTTTTATAAAGAAAAATAACGTGATGCACGCAGCCGGCGGGCATTATACAACTGCGAAAGATATGATCAATTGGCTGAAAGTAAATTTGAACGGTGGAACGCTAAATGGCAAACGGATCTTTCCGGAAGAATTGATGGCAAAAGCACATAAAAGTCAAATTGACCTGGATAGAGACTTTTATAAATTTCACCGTTACGGTTACGGATTCGGCTGGTATATCTCAAATTATGATGAAGAACTGTTGATCCATCATTTCGGGAGTTACATAGGGTATCGGGCGCACGTTTCCTTTATGCCCTCATTGGTCTTAGCCCACACAACTGCCACATCCGCTATTGAACCATTGGTTATCCACATCTTTGACCCGCTAAGAACCCATTCATTTCCATCAAGTTTAGCAGTTGTGGTCATTCCCATGGGGTTTGAGCCATGATCGGATTCCGTTAATCCGAAACAGCCTACTGCTTTTCCCTGCGCCATAAGCGGCAGCCACTTCTTCTTTTGTTCTTCGCTTCCGAATTTGAAAATCGGCCACATTACGAGCGATCCTTGTACGCTTACGAAACTCCTGATCCCCGAATCACCACGTTCCAACTCCCGGCATACGAGACCGTAAACAATGTTGTTAGAACCTGTACAACCATACTCCTGCGGCAGGTTGACTCCGAGAAGTCCCAACTCCGCCATCGGCTTAATAAATTTGGTGGGGAATTTTCCTTCACGGTAATAAGCGGTAATCTCAGGTAAAACCTTCTCGCTCACGAACGAGCGGACGCTGTCCCTGATCAGACGATCTTCTTCGCTGAAAAGATCATCGACGATATAGAAATCAACGCCTTTGAATGCTTTCAAACGACCCCCTTATCAATATATTTGTAGAACGCAATATACTAACAAAGCTATGAACTTGCAATCAGTGGAATTTCGATCGATTGCAGCTCTCGGTGTGTCGCAGTCAAAAAAGGTGTGTGTATAATTAATTGTTAGTCAGGCGGAGACAGCAGCGGTCAGGGCTCCGAATAAGTTCCTCTGGAAGAACTCAGCTTCCACCTATAGCGGGAATGTCTGAGAATCGAACTCACCTCCCGCCTTACGGCGGGACAACGGTTTTGAAGACCGCGGTTGCCTTTGTTACTCAGGGACTTACAGGAATCAATGCCATCTGATTGCCAGCCTGACTTATGTCTGGCAGGCCGTTCTGTAGACCACTACAGACCAATTGAGACCAAATGCCGTCATAATTTATTCACTCCTTTTTATTCAGCTCTTTCCTTGCTGCATTACCTAACGTTTCCAAGGTGTACAGCTTCTTGACATATTTGCCTACCCCTCCCGCGATACAGATAACATTCTTCGGACTGCCTATAAGGGTTGGTTTTCCTAAGGGACCAACAACGTCAAGCAGATGGTAACCTTATTCGAAAGAAACCAATTCTTTCGTTGTGAGTCCGACAGCCTGAACACATAAATTTATGATACCTTTTTTAGAATTACTTTTCGATATGGTCAATGGTATTTTTTCACCCGGTTCGGATATTCTGACTATGACAAACTGTCCGGGCTTATGACTTGCCGCTATTAAGGGAGCATTTATTTTAAACTCTTTGATATGCTTACCAAGCCATTATGTCTCAGTAATCTTATTCTTCATTTGATATCCCCCGAATGAAGTTCGAAAGTAAACAGACAACTTACAACATCAAATTTATACCGAGGAAAATAATTTTGTCTCTGCTTCAGACATAAGAAATTGCTTCCTATTTTACATTTATTGAATTTTTAATTAATATTAGAAATAACTTATTTCTATTAATTATTGAGGACTTCTGCCAACGTTTTTCCTATTACCTTTAAAGTATAGGGCTTTTTTATATACCTCTCAACTCCGAGAGTTATCGCTTCCTGAACTCTTTCAGTTTCGCTGAAACCGCTTACGATAATCACTTTCTGACGGGAATTAATCTTGATTATTTCTTTAAACGTATCCAACCCGTCTATTCCATCCTCTAAGATCATATCCAGCATCACGAGGTCAACTTTATTCCTTTTAATATACTTTACGGCATCAAGACCGTTATCAGCTGTGGCTACGGTATATCCCAGCGAAGACAGTATCTTTTCAGCCATTTGTCGCTGACTCTTCTTATCATCAACGACCAAAATACTTCCCGAACCCTTATATTCATCTATCAAATCGGTTTCACGTATAACCGTTTCCACTGTCACCGGAAAATAAACCAGGAACTTTGTACCCACTCCTAATTCACTCTCCACATCTATAAAAGCATTGTGGTCCTTTATCACGTTATAGACAACGGACAGACCTAATCCGCTTCCCGTTCTGTCAGATTTTACTTTCTTTGTAAAAAACGGTTCGAATATTCTTACCAGATCTTCTTGCTTTATTCCGTTACCTTCATCTCTTATTGTCAATACAACAAAATTACCCTCTTTGAATTTCTCATCGGCGATAACTCCACTGCCCAAATATTTGTTTGTAATCGAAATTATTAATTCACCTTGAGCCTCCATCGATTCGAAGGCATTATTTACCAAATTCAAAATTAATTTATACAGATGCGTGCCTGACCCCATTATAGGTTCGATAGTCTCCGGCATGTTAACCTTAATAGCTACGTTTTTAAAACGTTTCTGAATTTCTTTGAATTCAAGAGAGTCGATGAATGAATCTATCAATTCACTCAAGTAAAGGGGTTTCATTGAATAATCTCCCCTACGGGCGAGTGCCAAAAGGTCTGAGATAACATTAGAAGCGCGCTGGGCTGCCGAACTGATAGCATCCAAATCCTCTTTCAGCGGTGTGTTTTCGGGTAAGCCGGCGAGTATCAGATCAGGATAAGCCATTATCGGTCCTATGATGTTATTCAGATCGTGCGCCACTCCACCGGCAAGCAATCCGAGAGATTCCATTCTTCGTGCCTGCTCAAGATTTTGTGTCAATCGTTCTCTTTCGGCTTGAAATTTTTTGCGTTTAGTAATATCCTTTAAAAGACCGACGAAAACAGTTTCGCCATCCAAATTTACCCTGTGCATAAAAAGTTCCGCGGGAAAGGTTTCACCGTTTTTCCTCTTACCAACCACTTCTCTGCTACTTGAGCCAATCTTAGATTCTCCCGTTCGCATATATTTATTGATGTAGGTGTCATGCTTACTCTTATCCGGCTCCTCCATCAGTATTTTTACGTTTTTCCCGATTATCTCCCCCTCCGTATATCCGAAAGTTTTAACGGCAGATTTATTGAATGTTTCAATTATCCCTTTATCGTTTATCGTAATGATCGCATTCGCCGCAGTGTTTAAAATAAGTTCAAGTCGTTTTTCCCTTTCACTTAAGAGTTTTTGGAATTTATGAGATTCTGTCAAATCTCTGTATATAGCATAAGTCCCTATCTGTTTGCCATCAGTGTCGAAAATCGGAGCCCCCAACAGGGATATCTCCACAAGAGTTCCGTCTTTACGTTTTCGTTTACTTTCGGCATATATTCGTTCACCATCTTGCGCTCTCTTTGTATAGGATTCCCCTTCATCCATTAAATCCTCAGGCATTACTACATCATTGATGGGCAGCCCCTTAATTTCTTCAAATTTATATCCGAACAAGCGAGTAAATTCCCGATTAATATCAGTTATTTTCGCTTTGTTATCTAAAACCGCATTTGCTTCCGGGGCGCTTTCAAGTAATACTTTTTGATATGTTTTCTCCTTTATTAATTTTTCCTCCGCCTCCTTTCGTTCGGTAATATCTCTCCATACGGTATGCAGGATTTCATTCCCCCCCTCCACGCTAATGGCAGTCAAGAGCACTTCGACCGGAAATATCTCTCCATCCGCTTTTTTATGGTCCCATTCAAACCTGTGAGTGCCTTTTTGTAAGGCAGTTTTCATCATTTCATTCGCTTTTTCAAATGAGGCTCTTCCATCGGGTTGTTTTTCCGGTGATAATTTTGAAGGATGAGTTTTTAACAGCTCCTCTTTGTTCTTATAACAGAGCATATTGACCATTGCTTGATTGCAGTCGACAAAATATCCGTTTTCTATGATCAGGATCGCATCCCCCGATTTTTCAAATAAATTCCTGTATTTTTGCTCTGATTTAATTAACATTTCTTCAGCTTGTTTATGGCGAAATACCGTACCCAATTGGGAGGCAATGGCTGACACAGTTACGACTTCCCTCTTATTTTGTTTGAGAGATTCAAACTTAAAGAACACAAGAACCGCTAATACCTTATTGTTCGCGACGATAGGAACACCAAATCCTGTTTTAAGACCGGCTTTCAATACTATCTTTGATCTAAGAAAGATTTTGACCGAAGCTTTTGAAACATCTTTCATCCACTCATACTTTTTCTTTGACCACACTCTGCCGGGTAAACCTTTGTTGCGAGAAAAGGTTAATTTTTCAGACGCCTCGTAAAAAATCTTAAAATCGTTGGAGTTACCGCCATACCAGACAGGACCGTATTCAAGCATTGTATCATCGGAATTGGGAATCCATGATTCGCCATAATCCCAGCCTATAATCTTACATACTTGTTTTAACGTGACCTTTAAAGCAGAAAGAAAATTATCAACGTCACTAATGGATTCAGTTATTGCTTGAAGTAGATATAATTCATTTTCGGTTTGCTTGCGCTCTGCATTCAACATTGAATTTGTCGTATATGTTTTCAATTCAATTCCGCTCTGACCTTACTACAATAAAGTGGACATTAAATTAAGTAACTTTTTTCTGATTCCAATTTCTGAAGGCGTCCTGTAGCCGAAGATTGAATGAAGCCTCCAACGGTTGTAACAGACTTCAATGTATTCGAAGATCATCTGCTTTGCCTCTCTTAACTTAACTATGATCTTCTCTGTGGTGTATTTCCTTGGTCGCATGATCCTCGCTCCATTTTGTTAATTTTACATTATGTAACATAACAACTTGTACGACTTTAGGGGACAAGATCAGCACTTACCGGGATCAGTGACCAAATAGAAACCGTTTCAGTCTTCCAATTTGTAACAATTTGTCCGTGTTTGTCAATTCTTCGAATATTTTACTAAAGCGATTCGGTCAGTGTGAACCGGGATTCGTAAATATCAATGCAGTGGCTGCATACCGGATCTGATAATTTCCAATCAGGATTTTCTTTTTGAATCAGTTCGATGATCTCCTCGGAAATTTGTTCCTTGGCAATGGCAATGCCTTTTTCGATCAGAAATTTCCGCAAACCGCCCCCAAGCCTTTGGTTGATCGCATTCCATGTCCATCCATCTGGAAGACATTCAGTACCTGATTTTGACGGCACCTTCCCGTGCTTCTTTTTATAGGCCCGCGCGTACTGCTCGACCATTTCCTCTGAAAATTCTTCCTTGGCATTCCTCATGGCATACTCCTTTGTTAAATGCCCATGTATGTGACCGCCCTTAGCAGCCTACACAAGTATAGCTCATACTAAGGAACTTGCCAAGTGTCTTGTACGATTTTTGTCTGTAGTCCTAATATCAGTGAGTACAACGGGGTTCCTGCTCTCCGTGGCCAGCGGTCGTGGCAAATCCGGCGTCGTGGGCAAGATGTCCAGACGGGCTGATGGCGGGGTGCCTTTGGTGGTGGCGGGTGGTTGACGCGAGGCTGTCTTGATTCTTGCTAGAATAGAATCATGAGGAGATTCAAATGCTGAAACACTTCCAGTGGCAAGACGACGAGGGCTATCTTGTAGGAGACGAAGAAGGTTTACAAGAACTTTACCTAGCCATAGGACGCACCACACAAACAGATCTACCATCAGATGTCTGTGGTATTAGTATATCGCTAAACCGTGATGGAGAATTTCTGCGCATGTCCGAAGATAGCATTCA
>JADFGO010000021.1 GCA_022567655.1 Candidatus Neomarinimicrobiota bacterium | reverse complement strand
TTTTTACTTACACTGCTGGGAACAGGCTCTTTAATGATGATGTTCCTTGCAGGCGCTTACAGAATCGGTGAGTCGGCGAGAGCGGCGATGTTCATTTATCCCTACCTCCTGTTCCCCGTTATTTCACATCTAAAAGAGATCAACGCGGAAATGTATGAGCGAAATCAATTACTCGCTCTCGTATTTGTTCAGGCTCTCGTAATGCAGCTGTTCGGAGATTATTTCTGGTAACATTCAGCCATTCTCATTAAGCAAGGCGTCATATAAGTTAATGTGTATACTCGCTACCAACTCCCAGGAGTAATCCCGGGTTTTTGTCCGGGCGTTCTGAATTAGAGTATCTATCAGTTCTTCTCTAACTTCCTTCCGCATAGATACTATCTCATTTTGCACCTTATAATATATTGAAAAGTGTCCACGAAGGTGTGACGTATCTACAATTATGAGAAATTATCATGTTTAATATTGAGGATTTAAAAAAAGGAGCGACAAAACTCACTCCTTTTTAAGCTATTCAAGTGGTTACGCAATCCCATACAAGTTCGCCATCTCGACCGGAATATCCAAATAGATTGCGATCTCTCTTCCGATTCTTTTCAAGCGTCTTGAAATTCCAGAGGATGTGCATCCAAGAGCCTTTGATATTTCTTTAACCTTATAACCCTCAATCCTTCTTATGAGAATAAGCCTGTCTCTTTCTTGGAGATTAACCAGAAAATTCTTAAAGTCGATCCTGAAGGCTACCTTATCAGCCGTTGGTGTCGTTCTTTTAAGGAAAGAATCCATCAGTATGTCCTCCGTGACTACACCTTCATTAAGATTCATAAGCTTGACATCATTATTGTAGTATCTGACTTTTGAGTAAACATCCTTAGTTCCGTTATGTCCTCGGTTTCCGAAGGGCCTCCGTTTTTCACTTCTGAGTTCACCTGCCCGGTGTTGCATGTTATTCACCAGCTCTCCAATAGATAGTGCATATCCCCGTGAAAAAGCCGAAGTAAATGCAGTATATGATAGTGAGAGGAGATCTTGCTTAAGATCCGCATCTCCTCTCGATATTCTGCCAGCATGCCTCTCTAGAATGGTGTACATATCCAAATATCCCATAGTTGCCTCCTCTGTTATATGGATTATTATCCTTAGGAGGCTTTCAAATGGGTGTTAGATTTGTTTGTGCCTCCTTACAATATTTGTTTTTCTGGTTTGATTTATTCGATCTCCTTTCATTGAACTCGCTTATTTTCCTGTGTATCTGACCCCGAATCCTCATATTCTTGCAGGTTTCGATAAAGAGTCGTCTTTGAAATACCGAGTGCCTTACATACATCTTTCCCCGAGAAGGATTTATCCTCCATCAACGACAGGGCAAGAGTAATGTTATCCTTATCGAGCTTTCTTGGCCGACCACCGACTCTCTCGCTTTCTCTCGTTGCAGCCAAGCCAGTAAGGGTTCTATCACGTATTATATCTATATCAAACTCAGCCAAAGCTTCAAATACATGGAATATTAGTTTTCCACATGAAGAGCTTGTGTCAACACTCTCCTGCAGGCTCTTGAAGTACATCCTCTTCTCGTTGAGAAGGTTTATAATCTCAAATAGGTGCTTGAGAGATCTCCCTGGCCAATTCTAAACTTCCAGACTGCTAATACATCGTCCTCTCTCATGAATTCTAATGCATTATCTAATACCCCTCGATCAGATTTAGCTCCACTCGCATAGTCTTGGAATATCTCTTTGCAGTCTTCTTTCTTCAGAGCGTCCATCTGCATGTTTAGATTTTGATCTACGGCTGACACTCGGGCGTAACTGAACTTGACAAAATTAACCTCCTCCCAGTGAAATGTGGAAATAGTGAATAGGGAAATGAGATGAAGGTTAAGAAGCCTTCCTTCTCTAATATACATATACGTGGAATTGTAGGGATATTTCAGGAGGGGAATGCAAACCTTTATAGTTTAAATCAATTCCTAAAGAGTCCCGAAAAGGTCAAGAGTAAGAGAAGCTGGTTTCGGGAAATTTCAATCGGGACGGGGATTTAGCACTCGAAAACGGGGTTTTAGAATAGGTTTAAGTTGCTTTTTTCAGATGTTCCGAGAAGGTATTTCATATTAGCCCCCTGCCGATCTATATGTCGAATATGACCACGAATTATATTTTATAACCGTTTAATTTCTATTATAAATTTAATATTCTTTCTCTCATGAAGTTTAAATTTTACTGGACACCTTCTAATATTTCAAGAGATTTCGATATAATTGAGAGGCTATGATATGAGTACAAAAACGGACATCTTTTGCTCAATCAACGTTACGAAATATTATATAGTTATTACCCGTCCTCTGAAATTTTCTCCCTGAAATAGGGTACCGTTTTGCTCAAGCCTTCGGAAAGACTTACCTTCGGCTCCCATCCGAGAAGTTCAATCGCACGGCTGATATCCGGACGCCTGACCTTTGGATCATCTTCCGGCAAAGACAATTTTTCGATTTCAATCTCTTTGCCCGTAGCTTTTCCTATTTCTTCAGCAAAGTCCGAGATGCTTATTTCTTCCGGGTTACCGATGTTGATAGGTTCGTTGCATTCGGATCTCATCAGCTTATATATGCCGTCAACAGTGTCATCGATATAAGTGAAACTCCTTGTCTGGCTGCCGTCCCCGTAGACGGTCAGTTTATCTCCTAAGAGAGCCTGGGTAATAAACGTGGGCAGCGCTCTGCCGTCGTCCAGTCTCATTCTCGATCCATACGTATTAAATATTCTTACTATCCTCGTATCCACGCCATGGTAGCGATGATAAGCCATCGTCATCGCCTCCGCAAATCGTTTCGCCTCATCGTACACTCCCCTCAAACCTACGGAGTTTACATTCCCCCAGTAATCCTCCGGCTGAGGATTGACCTTCGGATCACCATATACTTCCGAGGTCGAAGCAAGAACAAAAACAGCATTTTTCGCCTTTGCCAACCCGATGCTGTTCAACGTTCCCAATGAGCCGACTTTTAGCGTTTGTATGGGATAATTTAGATAGTCTTTCGGGCTCGCCGGTGAAGCGAAATGCAGTATGAAATCAAGTTTCCCTTCAACATAGATATAATTGGTAACGTCATACCGAATAAGCTTGAACATCGGATTACCGATCAGGTGCTTGATGTTATCTTCGTTTCCCGTGAGAAGGTTATCCATGCAAATGACATCGATCCCCTCTGCTATCAACCTGTCACAGATATGAGAGCCCAAAAAACCCATACCGCCTGTCACGAGCGCCTTCACTTAATTATCCACTCTTAGGGGATGTTTTTTAAGTAGCTGAATAATCAGGATTTGTTTCTTTAAAACTTCAATTTAGCGTGAATTAGCCTGAGTAATGACGAAAATGATAGTAGCAAGACTCGCCATTATGCTCGTTGTCTGCGTCAGAAACTCGGAAAGGTCAAACGGCTCACCTACTTCTTTTAGCGATACCTTAATTTCATCTCCCTCATGCACTGTCGGATCAAACCAGAATCTTTTCTGGAATTTGACCACACTGCCGTCCGCGCGGGCTATCAATACTTCTCCCCTGTCTGCATCCCTGTGAAACCCGCCGGCTCTGTTGAGGTAATATCTCGCCTTTTTCCCACTACTGTATTTTATCAATCCGGGAGCGTTCACCGCACCGTTTACATAAACTACTTTTGGACTCTTGGGTATCATTATCTGATCCCCCGGAAGCAAGACAAGGTCTTCCTTCCCCGATCTTTTCTTGAGAACTTTTTCGAAATTGACAACGACTCTTTGTCCATCCCGCGTCAGACGCGCTCCTCTTAAGAATGGATTACCGGTCAATCCGCCTGACCGCTCGACCAAATCAAAAATATCTTCATCCGGTTTCTGAAGCACGTATTCTCCCGGAAATTTTACTTCACCGGAAATGAAAACAACACCTTGCAGCTGCCGGAAGGGATGTCTGCGGATGGTCACTCTGTCAAACTCCTGAAGCAGAAACATTTCGCCGTCCTCTCCGTCATTCGAGAGGATCTTAGGAAGATCGACTTTGATAATCTCCGCCAATATGTTTTCAGAAAGATTCCAGGGATCTATTCTTGCTATCTCTGCCTGAAATCTGAACACATCATCATTCAGCCTTTTCAGGTCGGCACTGTCAAGATAAGTCAATCGCTTGAAGCCAATATCGAGCATTCCTCCCGCTTTGACTACCAAATCGTATAGAGTCATATTTTCCAGAAGATCATATTTTCCGGGGCGCAGAATATGACCTGAAATGGTTACGGTAGGAGCATCTTCCATCTCACGAATCGAATAGATTTTAACCTCGTCAAGCTTTTTCAAAACTATATCGTGCAGGGTATCTCCTTCTAATGCGCTCAACAGGTTAACCTTCAGCAGTTCCTTGGTCGAATCATCGTGTGAGCGCACGATTTCCACCCTATTGAGAAAGGCATCGCCCAAAACTCCACCCGATTCTTCTATTAGATCCGATAAACGCATATCCTGAATCCATTCATACGTACCGGGTCTTGATACGGGACCCTCAACCGAAATCAAATTTCTCTTGAAATCAAGAATTGAAAATACCGACACTACATCGCTGTCTATGAGTTTAAAATCTTTCCGGCTGCCATTCATTATGGACTTATAGTCAATGTCAATTATTTTTCGCTCTTCGGGATATTCGTCCCTTTCTTCGAACGGTACGATCCTGTCTATCTGTATTCTGTCTATAAACGCCGTCGGCTTTAATCCACCCGATATCGTCAGCAGATTCTTCAATCCGTCATTCGTTTTTAATTCGTATAGAGCGGGCCGGTGCACCTCACCTGAGATCGCAACCTGTCTGCCTCTTCTGGGAACGAAGATAGTATCGCCGTCATGTAATCGAATGTCCTTTTTAGTGTTGCCGTACAAAATGTAAGAGTATAGGTCAAGGCTTGCCGCCAGTTTTCCGCCCCTCAATACTCTGATGTCCCTGAAAGAACCCTGACTGTTCGGTCCGCCCGCAAAATACAGTGCATTGAATGAAGTCGACGTTGCCCGCATCGTATACCCTCCCGGTCTGACAACCTCTCCCACGATAAATACACGGATAGAACGAAGGCGGCCTAATGAAACGTCCATAAACGTACTCGGAGAGCCGCTCCTCGGACTTATCCCGGAATACACACTTGATAGGCGATTGCGGATCTTTTCTTCAGACCTTCGCATCGAAATCCCTGTTAAAAATACCTGCCCCACATCGGGAATTAAAACCTTGCCCTCCCTGTCCAGTACCAATTTATAATACTGTTCGGTGTCACCCCAGAGAGTAAGAACAATTTCATCGCCCGGTCCCAGAGTATAGTTCGGATCGACCGGACCCGCATTCAAAGGCTCGAATGAAGTAGGGGATAAATTAAAAATATCATAGCCGAACGGTCTTAGTTTTCCAATTACGGTGGAAGTATCCCGATCGATGGGTAACTCTTCTTCCATTTCGTCCGTTAGCAGGCCTTCTTCGACAAATTCGGAAGTGTCTATTTGCACTTTCATACCGCTTGTCTGCTTAATTTGATCAAGCCAGCGTTTTTTCCTCATTTTGTCGATTTGAATCCGAATTTCAGAATCTGATAATCCGGCAGATTTGAGAAGTTCTTTGACTTCGCTCTCTGTCATCCCGGATTTTTTTGCCGATTCTATCTGCTCTCTGGTCTGGGCGTTAGGATAACTGACGGGATAGGACAATAACACTGATCCCAATAAAATAAGGATGGCAGACTTCAATGTGAAATATTTAATCAAACGTCTTTTACTGATTTTTTTGACACTTTCCGGTGCTTTGCGTTTGTTCATTTTTTACGTACTCTTCAGCCTTGTTTTAAAAACATTCTGTTATTGGGATCCGGGAAGTTCTTTAGTTGGAAAACTGGGTCGCGGGAGAATGACTTATCAGATTAAAAACAAGCATCTCGAACGCGTAATATCTAAAATAATTGCTCATACTAATGTAGAATAGACCTCTCTAAGGGGTAACGCATTTTTGATCCATTCCTAATAATTACCATTTGTTATAATCTCGCAATTTTAGACATTTATGCCATTTCTTTTTAAACCTCTTGAAAGTGTATCTTTTATAGTTAATTGTCAAGCATTTATTGTAATTTAGTCCACTCTATTAAGACTTCACTTTAAGTGATATCTTACCGGTTTTCTCCAGCCAGTCAATATATTTCGTTATTCCTTCCCTGACAGGTGTCACCGGCTTATAATTTAAAAGCCTTTCAGCCTTTTCTATATCAGCATACGTTGTTTTTACGTCTCCCGGCTGCATCGGTAAATATTCTCTTTGAATGTTTTGTTCTGTTAATTCCTCAATCAGGATCAGCAGGTCATTAAGATTTATAGTTTCAGATTCACCGAGGTTAATAATTTCGTATTTCAGATCCTTATCAACTGCGGACATCACTCCTCGAATAATATCTTTGACATAGGTGAAATCCCTTGTTGATGAGCCGTCCCCGTAAACTGTTATCGGCTCTTTTTCATAGGCATTTCCTATAAATTTCGCGATCGCCATCTCGGGACGTTGGCGCGGACCATATACGGTAAAGAACCTCAGACAGGTAACGGATATCCCGTACAGATGCCAGTAGTTATAGCATAAGACCTCTCCGGCAATTTTAGTAGCCGCATATGGAGAAATCGGATTATTCACGTTCATGGTCTCTTTGTAGGGTACTTCCGTTGAATTCCCATAGACAGAGGAGGAAGAAGCAAACACCAGCCTTTTTATCTCTCTCGATTTCATCATTTCGAGAACATTCTGAGTTCCGATCAGATTCACTTCCGAATATCCAACCGGATCCTCAATGGACGGACGGACGCCCGCTTTAGCTGCGAGATGTACTACAACTTCAAAATCGTGATCTTCCGATAGCTTGCTGAGTTCCCCGGGATTTCTTATATCACCTTCCACTAATTTGAATGAATCATAAGAAAGGGCACGTTTAACATTCTCTTCTTTGATTTCGCGGTTGTAGAATGGGTCAAAGTTATCGAAACCGACAACTTGATGCCCTTCGTCAAGCAGCATTTCGCTTAAATGTGATCCGATGAATCCGGCGGCTCCTGTAACCAGTATATTCAATCTGTTTCCCGTGTTTCTATTTCGGTGAAAATTTTATCATTCCTGCTTATTCGACCTCCAAAACGACCCAAAATCTACCGCTAAGATTAGTGAATTACAATAAGGAATCATCATCATTCTTTACCGACTTTAACACAACGGGATAATTTGACTTGATAACTTTACGCTTCGTATATATACTTATCGCTTGAATATTTTTAGAAAGAAAATACCGATATTTACTTATTGATTTACAATAACTTATGGGGATTATAAATGAAAATAAATATGGCTGATCTGAAGAAGCAGCACGACGGAATAATGGAAGAAATAGACCGTGTAATTAAAGAAGTAATTGACAGCAGCGCATTTATTCTCGGTCCTAAGGTCAGGGAGTTCGAACGGAGTTTTTCAAATTTTTCAGGTGCGAAACACAGTGTCGGCATGGCATCGGGTACAGGTGCATTGCACGCCGCTCTGGTTGCGGTTGGAGTCGGCGCAGGCGATGAGGTGATCACCGTTCCATTCACGTTTGCCGCAACGGCGGAGGCGATACATCTCACCGGCGCGAAACCGGTCTTTGTGGATATAGACGAGGCAAGTTTCACTATCGACGTCTCCCGGATAGAAGGAGCTATAACGGAAAGAACCAAAGCTATAATTCCGGTTCATCTTTACGGTCAAATGGCGGACATGGACCCTATCATGAGTATTGCCAAAAAGCGTAATCTACGCGTGATCGAAGACGCAGCTCAGGCTCAGGAGGCTAAATATAACGGAATCCACGCAGGAACCATAGGCGATATAGGCACTTTCAGCTTTTTCCCCGGTAAGAATCTCGGCGCATTAGGAGACGCCGGAGCGTGTACGACCAATGACGATGAAATAGCTGAAAATCTTAGAATGATTATCAACCATGGACAGAGTTCAAAATATGAGCACCGGATAGTCGGTTACAACTACAGGCTCGATTCTATTCAGGCGGCTGTTCTTGACGTAAAATTGAAGTATCTTTCTAATTGGAACGCCAAACGGAAAGAAATTGCCGAACTGTATACAAACAAACTTCGAGAGACCGGACTGAAACTTCCCGCGGTGGCGCCTGGAAGAGAGCACGTCTGGCATCAATACGTTATACGGACAGGAAAAAGAGATGAATTAGGCGCCGCTCTGGCAAAATCGGATATCTCTACGGCAATGCACTATCCGATTCCATTACATCTTCAGCCCTCTTTCGGATATCTGAATTATTCGGAGGGAGATTTCCCCGTGTCCGAGGCTTGCAGTAAAGAGGTTCTATCGCTTCCTATCTATCCTGAGCTCGATTTAGAGAGCGTCGAATGGATTTCCGAAGAGGTTATTCGGATATGCAAAGAATTAGGGATTTAAATTCTAATTCGAAAGGTATCGTACTAAAAAGATCCGACCAGTCTTACGTGGACTTTTCCGTTGGCAAAACTGTCATCCTCTCCAAGTCCGTAATCTATCCCTATCTGACCGATAGCGGTTGATAACCTGATACCTCCGCCATACGAATATTTGGTGATATTTCCCCCCGAATGTCTGCCGTTGATTATCGCTCCATCGCCGAACACGAATATCCTGGACAATTTTCCGGTAATTAACCGGTACTCAAGATTTATCCATCCTACTCTTGATCCCCTGAATTGGTCTTCTCTGTATCCTCTGAGTGTAGTTGCTCCTCCAATCCTATATAATTCGCTAAACGGAACGCCACCTGTGTCGTATTTATTTTCGAGGACGTTCAGTTCAAACGCGGCGACCGTTCCCGATGTGATCCTCTTGTAGTACTCGATCCTCATTCCGATTCGCTTTCCGTTTATCGCTTTCGCATTCCGGTCATTACGCCGAGCCTGACTGATGTTCGTCTCATACAGCAAACCGCCGACGGGGTTTAAGGGAAAATCACGGTCATCGTATATAAATCCTCCTGTGAACACAATCGATGTGTAATCTTCTAATCCATACTGATCTCTTCCGAAGGTACGTGTATTGACGCTTACCCGTGTCGCATCTCCAAAAACCGCTAAATTGAACCGTATGGGAATCTTCAATCTGCCTTCTAAATCTCGTTTTATATATGAAGAGTCCTGAATTAACTGTGTATAAGCTAGCTCGGGTTTCAACGGAAGACCGAACGGATATGGTTCTGTGTAACGGAGATGAAATTCTTCAGTCTGCCGGTCCACTTTCTCCCAACTTGTATTAAGCGCTCTGCCGCTTCCGAATATGTTTCCGAAACCTATATCAATCAGACCCGTGAAAAACCCTCCCGCAGCCTCACTCTTATCCGGGACATAACCGATTATTCCGCTTACCGTGTTGGCGTTTAATTCTTCTAAACTCACTATCAAAGCGTTAGTGGAGTTATTCACTCTCCTTATCCCTATTTGCCGTGCGTTCGATATGTATCCCAGCCGGTTAAGCGCCGAAATTCGCCGATTCAATCCGTCCCACGAGTATTTCAAATTTCCCTTGAACCGCATTTCGTTAAGCAAGAATTTGGGTTTGGTTAATTTAATTCCTTCGAAAATAACACTGTCTATCGTCACCTGTTCACCGGGATCGATTACATAATTGATGTCAATAAGGGTCGGCGCGTCAGGGAGGTGAATTATTGGGCTCACACGCACCTCTGCAAATGGATAACCCAGATTTATCAGCTCGCTTAAAATTTCGCGTGCTTCTAAGCGTACCGATTCCGGGTCTATCGATTTTCCCGAACGATCCTGCAATATTGGAAGGTTTTGAATACCGGAGGAGAGAATCCTCGAGCTGCCGCTAACGAACTTTTCACCCTCATTGATGACAAGAGCTATATTCAATCTCTCATCTGTTCTTTGAACGATGAGAGTTTCAATAGTTGCCGCATAGTATCCCTCGTCAACGTAATATTTTAATATGCTCTTTGCTAATGATTCTGCATTTTGGAACGGTATCGTTTTAATGTAGCTTTGGATACCGGAATTATTCAGAGCATTTATTCCGGAGTAGTTCAACTCGACGGTTTGGGTGAACCCGTATGATGATAATATGATAGACGCAAAGAGCGCTCGAATTATGAACCTTAAAACCATGCGCGCACCTCTGCCCTGCCGATATGCCTCGTCCGGCGCCCGGATTCGTTTCGTCCTTCGTACGTCAGCGAAGCGTTCAGATTACTGCCGAGTCGATAATCTAATCCCACGCTCCATCTGTAATTATTTCCCTCCTTAAATCCGTTAGCCATTTCATATGTGATCGGAACACCCTTTGGGGTTACGCCTACGTTTGCCCAGCCGACGAGAAGTCTGATCATCCCGCGCCCTTTGAGAAAATAATTGTTCCTCAGCTCCAGCTCTCTGAGAGTCGCCTTCAACTCATCCGACCGTTTCCGATCCCGGTCCCATCCGAGCCCGAACTTCGACCCGATTTCTACTTTCCGGTTGGGCAGATGCGACACGTTGAAGCTGAATTCACTTGAGACTACTTCCCTGTCTCTTCTAAACAGAGAATCGAAGTTCTTTATCGTCAAAGAACGGCTTCCTTCAAAATCAAACCTCGTCTGTTCTGATGACGTATTTCTCCATCGGAATGAAGCCTCGCGGGTAAGTCTCTCCTCACTTCCGGTGATAAACTGATTATTTAATTCCTCGAAGTATCTGTATCTCAACCTCAAAGAACTGCCGTTACGCTTTTCTAACAGAATAACATCTTCCTCGAACAAAAGGCTGCCGAGAATTGTCGTCGCACTGTTTCTCAGTTTTGAGTTATTCAAAAGCAATAATGAGCGCGTGTCCGGATCTTTGGACTTTTCATCTATTCTGAGGTGTGTGCGTACCGTAATAGACCGCCAGAATCCGATATTTTCACGGTTTCTTCGCCTCCTCCCCGCTTTTCGTTTAGGTTTGATTGTAATACGCACGCTTGAGCGCAGATCGGTGACCGGCTCATATATCCCGGTCTGCCTTGTTCTCAGAATAAAGTCACCTGCAACATCCGGGACATATTCGTTGGTGTCATCATCAAAACGAAATTGTCCTCTCCCTTCTTCAACTCTAAGGTACACCCTTTCCTGCCCGGCGGTCAGCTCGCTCGCTGCGCGGTAATCCACTGTTATCCTGAGCGCGCCTTCCAACGAACGATAGTTTGACCTGAGCGCCACAAGGTTTGATCTCGTATCCCGAAGATCGTTCCTGAAAATACCTTTAAAATCCCGCGTTCTTCTTGAGATTCGAATAGTCGTTGACAATGATTTACTTGACCGTAATTCGATACCGACGGTTTTGGATATAGCTTTGGAACGAGGTTCACGGATTGCGTCCACATATTGTTCGTCGTTCCGTTCCCTGTACTCGATAAAAGTGTTGACGGCTCCGAAATTATCCGCCTTCAATCCGATAAAATATTCAAGGTACATAAATCCTGTTTTAGTGCTGTCTGTGTCCTCTTTATCCTCAGACTCGAAACCTATTGAAGGAGTAAACGCATTTATCTGTTTTTCAAGCCTGCCTTTTCTCCGTAACCATTTACTGGTAATGCTCTTATCCGGTGTGCCTGAAGATAGGAGTTCCTGGTTTATAAAAATATCGCCCAAAACAGGCACAGATTTTCTTCCTCCTGCTTCAAACCTGTTTGTGTTCCACTTCCGTTCGATCTCAAGTCTTCCATACCTGCCGTACACTTCGTCTCTGCTTTTTCCTTTATAATGGATTCCTGATTCTGCTATAGATTCCGTTCCGGACAGGCTGTCGGGAAGGTTCCATTTGCGGTTGAATTCAATCTCGTCGATTCTGTCAATCCGGTTAAAATTATCGGATATTCTTCTGAATTTCGCATCGACCTTCACTCCTCTATCGCCTGATTTAAAACCGTTATACGTTCCCCGGATTATGAATGCGTTTCCGTTATTGTCGTTATCCCCTATCGAGGAGAAACTATTTCCATCCTTTCGACTCATACCGAGTTCTGATTGTATTTGCAATCTGCCGGTCGGATTAATTTTCACATGGAAGATTGACGCTGATTGTGTTATCGGCGTATGAAGCAGCTTTTTCGCCACGAACGATCCCATCCCGCCGCCTCTATATTTGAAGTAAAAGTTCCCTTCAGGCGATACGAGCAGGGAATCGCCGATCCTGTTATCGTAATCGCCATTCCCTTCGCCTACCCTCGTGAAGATAACGGACCAACTGCCTTTAAAGCTGCCGTCGGTATCCTGACCCACATACCTATAAACAGAATCTCCGAGTTCAGGATTGAATATTTTTATGTATGCTCCTTGTCCGATGCCGATGTTTGTACCCCCGTCGATAAAGGCGCTTTCATCACCGGAGTTGGCAAGAGCGGATATTTCCTTTTCGTTGAAGTCCGTTCCGATAGGATGATTCCGGTCGTCCGATTCTCTTACGTACCTCCCTCCGATTAGAATGTTCCCGTCGTAAACCTCCGTTGACGCTTCGGATGCTATCACACTCCTGTTATAACTCCTGTCTGAATACTCATAGTCGATCAGAATTCGGGAATCTGACGTGATTAATCGGTACGGGGTAAAGGTCAGTTCCGCGTTGCTGTAATCGATAACATAATCACGAGTCTCTCCTCTTATCATCTGCTGACCGTCGATATATACTTTCTCCGAACCGGCTATTATGAACACGTCACTGATCCCGTTCTCCCCCGTCAGTTTGTACGGTCCTTGATTGCTCTCAATTCCGTTTATAGATAGAGTTCGAAACTTTCCCCTCGCCACCGCACCGGTGATCCTCAACTCAGTGCTGCCTATTCTCGCACTGCTTACTCCTCCCTGTAGTTTTCTCCTGTAATTAAGAAAATTTGAGTTATCGAAGTTTACGCCTATGTCTCCCAACTTAAAATCGAAATTGTCTCCTGTAAGGCCTACGAAGACCTTGTCAATTTCCCTGAGTGTCTGCGTATTCCCTTCAGGCTGGATAGGAGTATTCTGGTCGGTCATAGACGCCACAAGGTTTATGCCCTTTGCGATCTCACCGTCGATCTGAAGTCTTAGACCTGAATTCAGAGAGAATCCTTCATTACTGCCGATCCTGAAACCTCTGACAAGCGAACCGCGCGTTCTTAGCTTATCCGGTCTTTTCAATCGGGCTGCTTCGGCTTCAGGGACGGACGACACTGCCGATGTATCGGCGTTCGATGAGTCTTCTTCTATCTCCATAAACCCCTCCCAGTGTCTTTCGACTATAGTCTCAAAAGGTTGATTGACCCTGTAAGTTATTTCAAGCACAGGTCTATCAGTGGTGCGCAATTTCATCTTGATTATTCCGGCATCATAGTCGAGCTCATAATCAATATTTCGTCTTAGGCTGTCCTTTCCCGATAAGATCAGTTCGGATCCTGCTTCTATGAATTTGTGAGGAAGACGATATTCAGTGGTATCCGGCTTGGTTAAAAGCTTATAACTTCTGTCTCTGAGCGAATAATCGGTGATGATCTCGGTTGTTTGGGAAAAGAGCGCCGAGGAGGTCAGCCCGTTGAGGATAAATATAAAAAGAACTGATAAGATGCGGTATAAATCAGTCTTCATCTGTGCACAAAAGTGATTATCCTTTTTTCGTTCGAATCAAGGATGTATAATTTGTTCCCCCGGACAGCTAAATCGATGGGTGACATAAATCCCATCTCGTACTCCGGCAATTCAATTTTCGAATATCCTCTTCCGTCTTTTTCTATCGAATAGAGCGTCATATTTTCCTCGTCGAGTACCAATATCTCGCCTGTTTCCGCTGCGGCTACTATCGAAGGTTCATATTGAAGCCCCTCGCCAAGGATACCGAGAAAGTTACCGAATTCGTCGTACTCCAAGATTTGATTCTTTCCGATGTCTGCGATCAGCACTTTTTCATTTAGACTAACAGCTATGCTGACCGGCTCGATTAATCTTCCCCGACCGTACCCTATGCCTCCGAACTCCAGCAGAAATTGGCCATCGCCGGAAAACTTGATTACCTTTCCGTTTACCGGGTCGGCAACATACACGTTTCCCCTTTGAGATTGAGCTACGCTGCTCGGGTACTCGAATTCCACATCTGCCGATTCGTTATCGCCCTCAAGCGTGGAGATATAATTCAATTCCATATCGAAGCGTTGTATTCTATGATTATTCTTATCTGAAACGAAGATATCCAATCCGGTGACCCATATGTCCGAGGGAGTATCAAACTGTTCTTTTCGCCAGCCGAATCCGCCAATCCATTTTTCGACCCTGCCGTTCTTCGATAACTTGAGAAGCCTGTTTTCGTTTTGATCGATTGCGTAAATATCCCCCGAGAAAGAAACGTCAAACTTTGTCAATCGCCCCCCTTCCGGGCAGCAATCGACAGTTATTTCACGCTCGAATATCCAGCCCGGCTGAGCATACAGCTGCGAACTCAACAGGCTCGCTGATATGTAAATGAATAATTTCTTTTTCAACGTTTAGTCCGGAATAAAACTACTCCCGATCTCAATTATCTAAGGTATTTAACGTTTAAATTCTACCTGTAACCGTGAACGAGAGCTCTCCTCCGGACATATTGTCGAATGAATTGGTAATTTTGTTTCATGTGCGTTGTTTCGCGCCAGCCCTTACCGGAGTCTGGTTTCCGTATAACTTGTAGAGTCCGTAACCGCCTATAAAGATGAATATGATGCTGGTAATCTGCGCTAATGTCAGCCCTCCCAGCAGAACGGTATTTACCCTGTAAAATTCCACGATAAAACGTTGCACTCCTGAGAGTATGAAGTACCACCATAACGGCGCCCACGCAGTTTGAATTTTATTCCGGTTGTACCAAATGATGGAGAAGATAATGAACAGGGCTGACATCTCGTATAATTGCGTCGGGTGCACAGGATAATCCACAGGATCGATCCCGTTTGGAAACGCCATTGCCCAGGGAACGGAAGAAGCTTTTCCCCAGTCGTCGCCTACTAAAAAACATCCTATCCTTCCTATCCCCTGTCCGAGAGCGAGAAGCGGAGCCATAATCCCGGCGGTCACACCGACCGATATCCCTAACTTGTGCGCCCAGAACATGGTTGCCGAGGTACCCCCTATCAGACCGCCGTACCAGACGAGTCCGGCACCGGAGAATATCATACCGAATGGATTCGCAAAGACGGCATCCAAATGGAGCAGGAGAAAATTGATCTTGGCGCCCACCACCCCTCCAATCGCTGCCGCCATTACCAACTCGTAAGCCAACTCCGGATCTTTTTTGATACGGGTCAACTCTTTTCTCAATATCCAGGCGCTGATAAGAAACCCGACAGCCATCATAAAACCGAAGCTTGTGATTTGAAACGGTCCAAGCTTGAACAGGATCGGATACAACTCTGTTAAATCTCCTTAAACATAATTATCGCGATTATTCAACGCCTTTTATAGCGTTAAAGTTCACAAAAGTCGTGGAAATGTAGTCCTTCCCTCACAATAATTCAAGTTTATTCAGAAGTCACCATCAGATACCTGTTCGTCTAATATCCGAACTATTTTCCGTGAGATTTCGGAATCTATAATTCCCGCTTTCACACATTTTTCAACCGTTTTAACGGCGAGTATCCGATAAATATCATGGTCGGTACCATTTCTCTTCAGAGCCTGTAGATGCTTTTTCACCGAGTCGACGTCTCCCCGCACGATCGACCCCGTCAGAGCCGATATACCAGCATCGTTCCAGCCCTTAACGGCGCTTTCAGCCAGCGTGACCACGACATTATCGGGTTTTTCAATCCCTGCATCCGACATCATATCTTTGGAGACATCCAACAGGACGTTAACATATCCGCTCGCGAGTGTGCATGCGGCATGATATAATGATTTCTTTCCTGAATCAATTCGGAATGGAATTCCCCCGAGCTCGTTTACCAGCTTTACACCTTCATCACTATCTTTACCCTCGATTCCGAACCGCATTCCCTCGAAAGAGAGCGGTTTTCCGTCGGGGAACGACGCCGCCGGATGAACAGAAACGATTTTCGCTCCTTTTTCCGATAACGGGTTCATCAGATCAGATTCGTGCAATCCGGAAGTATGAACGACAAGAGTTCCCGTTGCGAACTTCCAATGCCCGTCCAGATTTTTAATCGCTGTCTCGAGCTTATCATCAGGAACCGATATGACGATCAGATCCGTATCTTCGGGAATAAGCGAATAATCCTCACCGTATATCTCGCATCCGATAGCGTCAGCCAATGATTTAGCGGAATCGGTGGTAGCGCTGATAACCGCGCCCGGATAATATCCGGATTTTACTAACGATGTAAGCATTGAGCGCCCCACCCGACCCGCACCGATAACCGCCGCTTTACGGGGCATCTAAATGCTCAATAGAGCTCTCACTGAATACTTCAGCTGAAAAAATTGAAATTTCCGTATCCTCTGATTGCCAGGCGTCTGAAGGCAAATTAGCTTTCAAACAGGAATGTTCGAGAAAGGTATCTCTGTCCCAGTTGTTCTCGGTCGCCACCTGCGGCAGCAACAAACCTTTGTTGAATCCCCTTTTGATAACCAATCCGTGCTTCCCGATTTCAATCTGTTCCGGATCGTCGATTTTTTCGAGCGGAGAGAGCAGCGAAATTTCGAGATCGATCTCATCAAGTTCATTTTCGGTAACCGGCGCAAACCTCGGATCGCGTGTTGCCGCTGCCTCGGACATCTCGATGATGGCGTCCCCGAGTGGCTTGACGCCTTCTATATAACCTATACAGCCGCGCAGCTCGCCTTTTTTATGAAGTGTGACGAAAACACCCATCGGCTGATAATTGATTCCCTTGAGCGAATCGAGACGGGCTACTTCCTCGCCTTTTGCTGCAGCCGTCACGACCTCCCGGGCGGCGCTGAGCATGACACTCTTATCTTCTTCGGATATCATCAGATCACCCTGTGATCGCAGCCGAAAGATATCCTACGACGCTTGAAAAATCTCCACTCACGTCGCCGGAAGTCGCATATTTAAGAACTTTTGAATTTGAAGCTCCCAGCTGCTGAGAAGTCCTCATGACAATCACGAGAGGATTTATGCCGCACGCCTCGCAATTTCCGGCTTCACACTCATCATATAATTCGTCAATGGACATCCTCTCAATGTGATCCGCAGTTTGCCTATCGAGCAAATTTGCCTGCTCCTGATTGTGAAAATGTGAGAGGTCGGTGCTGGCTATAAGCAAAACCTCTTCATCGGCTTCAGAAATGACTTCTGTGATCGAGGAAGAAATTTCGGATGCCATTTCAGGATTAACGTTTCCGATAATAACCGGAACCAGCTCAAATCCGCCGTCAAGAATCAATTGAAGAAAAGGGAGCTGCACTTCGAGAGAATGTTCGGGTCCGTGTCCCTTGGAGGAGAGGCTGAGAAATTCGGATTTATTTGCCATCTCCGCGGATAATTCCCTGTCAACAGGTATATCCCCAAGCGGAGTTGAATAGGCGTCCCCATCGTAGATAGTCCCTCCGATTAAATGTTCATGATGACTTGGAGCCAGTATAACTACTTTTCTAATTTTGCTGTTCTTAAGTAACCCGTAACCATGCCCCGCAACATGCCCTGAATAAATGAGACCCGCGTGAGGGCTAACGAGGGCGATTAATCTCTGGTCCTCATTTAATTTATCTTCGACTTGAAGAAATCCGCTGACAAGCTCTTTCAGATCTGATTTATCCGACGGATAAAACGTTCCTGACACCGCCGGAGCCCGTATATCATTGTACATAAGAAGAATCGGGGTTTAGTTTCATTTCCTTCAATATATCAGACAGTGTCGAGTAGTCAAGGGAATTTTCCCGCTTTCTCACGGAGTTCGTCATAAAAAATGAAGGGTCGACAAATGTTGACCCTTCCGTTCCGTCATATATAAGTAATGAGGTAAATCTATTTGAGGTACATCATCTTTTGCGTCTTCGTATAATCACCTGCGGCATCTACTTCCATATTCGCAATGGGTATTGGTTAAAATAGAGGCGCGATTGGGGTACTATCAAAATATAACGGATCGTCATATTTAATACCTGTAAGATACGGAAAACAAAAGCCTGCCGTCAACCGCATCCTCGTTTATGGTTTTTGTGAGAAAGTTGCTGCTGAAGGAGCGCTCCCAGCTCGTCCTCACGTAGGTCATATCGAGTTTTACCTGCCTGTCCAACAACACACCGATTCCGGTCGAAACGGCGAATCTGTCATCCCCTCCGTCGTCGTTTTTGTAGGGGCTCGGCGTATTCGAAACGCCGAAACGGAGTTTCACGTCGGCAAACGGTAAAAGGTACTCCACTCCTACCCCATAGCCGACACTCGTCGTTAATTCGCCCGCTATATCCCTGTTGATAGAACCGTCAATCGATTCTCCGTTGGCGACGATATCGGATTCAAAATTGATCTGACTAAAATCTACAATATGCAAGTCTGCCGCCCAGAGCAGGTTGCCGACGTTCGAAGAGAGTCCCACGTTGAATTTAAAAGGCAGTGTAACCCGGTATTCGTTATTTCCCGCTTCTGAAAATGATGAATCAGCGTCGTCTATCGATACATTCCACTCGTCGTCAACGTCATAGACGGTAGGTGCCGTTACACTAATTCCCAGCGTGGCTATGTCTCCCCTCAATAACCCCCCGAAAATCAGTGATACACCGTTGTACGAAGGAGAAAAAACTTCTGAAGTGCTCAAGGCGTTTTCAACAATACGCAGGTCGTAGTTATCGTTGCCCCTAAGCCAGTTCAGCGAAGCTCCAAATGATATCCGCGGAGTGATTTCAATACCCATCGCGCCTGTCCATGAATGGATCCCGCCGCCTTCTATCAGATCGACATTCAAGTCCGACTCAACATTTTGAGCGGTCAAACTATTTTCGAAGCTGTGCAGTTTGTTCCAGCCGAATGCCCACACCAGACTCCCGCGAGAGGTAGGTACTTTTATTGCTGCGCCCACCGCATTAAGATTGGTATAGCTTCCTTCTATCACTGAAGCGGGTTTGCCGTCATACGATATATCGGCGTCATGGATAAGATGCCCCATTGAACTGTAAACAGAACTCTTGTTGAGCTGCGTTAATCCTGCCGGATTCCAGAAGGTCGCCGTATAATCGTTACTGACTGCTGTGTATGCTCCTCCCAGGGCTAATGCTCTCGCACCCAATCCGCTGACGCCTCTGAACGGACGCAGCGCATCGCTTAAATCCTGCGCATTAGAATGAATAGCGATGCTGAGGACTATCAACCCGGTTATTCCCGCTCTCTTCAATAGTTTCACGTCCACGCCCTATTTAGAATTATCCGAAGAAGCCTTTGAGAATTAACTGTCTTTTTTTGTTGTATTTCTTTTGCTTGAAGTTTCGCTTGAAGATTTCGGAGGTCTGCTTTTTGGAACCCTCTTCATAGACCTGGAAGCCTTTACGGTGTGTGTGGATTTTGAACTTTTTTTGTTCGTTTTCCTTACCGATTCTGATTTTCCGCTGCCTGATCGTTTTTTATTATGGCCGGACTCAATCGATATTCCTAACTTCTTCTTTATCGCATTCACTATTCCACTGCCTTTACTCCCCTTTGTAGGAATGATAGCTATATTTGGAATCAAATAAGGCAACGGATCGGGGCTTGTTCTCACGCTGCCTGCTCGTTTTTTATTATAGCCAGACTCAATCGATATTCTGTCCTTCTTCTTTTTCGCCTCATGCGTTTCGCTGCTCTTACTCCCCGTCGTGGGGATGATTGCTATATCTGGAATCAAATAAGGCAACGGAGTGGGACTTGTTACCGTATTGCTCGATGAGGTTTGTCTTAAACGGCCATAAGATCTATAGGAATTCGAAGAACCCGGGTTTCCGCTTTGAACATAAACGTATGTATTCGGATAATATGAATAAGGCTGATAGAAAGAGCCGGGGTATCCGGCGTAGACATTGTAAAAATCATTCCAGTAATAATAATCCTGCCACTGATAGTAATAGGGATCATAAAAGTGGTGATCATACAAAGAATAGTAAGGACTATAGGAGTTGTAGCCGAAATAAAAACTGAACCGCCAGTCATTTCTATGGTAATACGGGCGGTACATCGAACGCCAGTACCAGGCTTGGTTGTAATCCCTCAGACTGTACCGGTCCATATAATACGGATCATACTGATAATAATTGTTCCCGGTCTGTAAGGGCTCGGTTTTCGCGTATTCCGAATCTCCCTGATCGGTTTCTTCTTCCTGAGCCGACTGTTCATGGTAACCGTCGTAATATGCGCCGCTCTCAGGATTTCGCGTTGTCGTATAACACGCCTGCACCAATAGCATGAGAAATAAAACCGTTAGAATACCTTTCATCCCTGACCTCCTGATCAAATAACCAATTACAAGGACAAACCTATATATTATATACTAAATAGAATAAAAAGTTCCAATCATTATATTTGGGAGGAGCAATTGATGCTCGATGTTGTATAAGACAATAATCTGTCACTAAGACGCTCTTTATTGGACGTTTTCGGCATTACTATCAAAGAATAGGTTGCGATTATCAAAGTAGAACTTCTAACGCCTCGGCAATTTTATTCATTTTAGCTATTATTGTTATATCATCGTCTGCGTCTCTGATCAGCTCATTGAATTTTTTCAGCTCAGCTTTGGCTTTTTTGTATTCACCCCTGTCGAATAATGCCTGAACAAGTACCGACCTCAAAATGAAGTTGTTCGGGTTTATACCCAATACATTTTCTACAATTTTCTCGGAATTTTCGTAATCTTCATTCAGACGGTATGCTTCTGCGAATCTCCAGTTTAACCAGATCGAATGATTCGCCATATCGGTGTTAAAACATTTTGTCAGATAAATATCAACCGCCTCAGAATATTTACCCATACTCAACATAACCTCAGCTTCCAACATTCCCTGAATAGACACTAACCTTGCCCGGGCGTTTGGATTCTCCGCGGCGAGCTCGATTATCAGCTCATTCATTTCGGCGCTTTCATCCAAAGCTGAATCTATATCTTTTGTTATTGTATAATAAATCCCTTTAATCAGGTGTTTAATAGGCTTGGTCATTTCTTTCGATGCTAAGATATTCAGTCCCTCGGTATATGAATTAAATTCATCGTGCCGATCAGTTAGAAGCAGCGCCATATATCTGTTTGTGACCGCTTCAATTATAATATTTTCCCCCGGATTAAGATCCTGCGCTCGTTTATAATGATGTACGGCTTTGGTTACCTGCCCCCTGCCCAGGTAAGCATTTCCGAGGTTTTTATGAATTGCGGAGCCAAGAAAATTGTTTGTTTCGTTTAATTCGGGTTTTATCTCAAGAGCCCTGTTAAGATTCGAGATCGCTTCTTCATATCTCCCGACCCTTATCAGTATTTCTCCGAGGCTGTCGAAGGGGTTTGCCTTTCCGGGCGCCTTTTTCGCGTACTCCTTCAAATTTTCGATTGCCTCATCGTACCTTCTCAACTCGGCATACATATAACCTAAGATGTTATAAACCGGCGCGTAATCCTTATTTATCTTACGAACCAGTTCGTACTCGGTTATAGATGCCTCAAAATCTCCTTCACGCGCGGCAGATCTGGCTTTGTAGAGGTGCGGCTCGATTGTATCAGGATATTTTTGATATAATATTTCGATTAGACTATCTGCAACCGGCTGGTCATATTCGCCTCCCATGTTCCTGTGGATCTCTATTATCAGCCCTTCCCTTTCACTCACATACTCTTTAAAAAGGGCTGCTTTTTCGACCATCTGACGGGATTTTAAGTAGTCGCCTTCGGCCAGATATGAATGATGTAGTTCTAAATACGCCATTGCGAATTCATTGTCTAATTCGACCGCTTTCTCTAAAAGCTTAATCGCATCCTTGTGATAGAAGTTCTGATTGTTGTCCACTCCCTGCAAATATAGCTCATACGCTTCTTGCGATAACGTAGTGACATCCGGGGATTTTCGTGTTCCGGCTGCTATTACCGCCAATACAACGATAATCATCACGGCTATACTTATAATTATTCTTTTATTCATATCGTCTGAATCTAAGTTATTTCAATCCTAACTTTTTATCCCGTCCCTCATCTCCTTGGAAACACTCTACCACTGTGTAATATACGAACAGGACATATTTTTTGTTACAATTTTCACTGTTATTTTACCATAGGAATCCTAATTTGAGACAGAAGCAAGGTAATAAAAGAGTTAATATTATAAATAACAAAAACTTAGACGATATTCGGAAAACCATATTGAGCGAAGCTGCTGAACTCGATTCTGCTGAAAAAAAGATGGAGTTTCTGTCGACGGAGCTGCACAAAACTTTCGAACATTATTACTGGGTCGGATTTTACATCCCTGATGGTGATGCTATGACACTCGGACCAAGCGCAGGTCCGCCGGCATGTTCCTCTATCGGATATCAGGGTGTTTGCGGCGCGGCATTCAAATCAGGCAGGAGCCTTATAGTTCCCGACGTCGAAAAATTTCCGGGACATATAGTTTGCGATCCTGAATCAAAATCTGAGATCGTGATACCTGTCAAAAACTCCGAAAACGCTGTTTTCGCACTGCTCGACGTCGACAGCGACACGATTGATGCGTTTGGCGAGAAAGACGCCGAATTTCTGGAAAATATTGTCAGTGAACTATTCAGCTGATTGATCTGACAGATCACTCTCCCAGCCGTATAATCGCCCCGGTAATCTTTGCGTCGATAACTTTTTGATTTTCGGCATAATCCATGACCACGTCAGATAGGATTATCTTCATATCCTCCCTTATCGAAGGGACAAAACCGAAATAATACTCAGGTTGACTGTATAAAACAAAATCGAGTGTTCCGCCTTTATAAGTAGCGGATGGATCGATGGGAGTTCCTCCTACCATCGCCTCAACGAGCTCAACGTTTTCACCGTTACTCCTATATTTATAAGAAATACCGGATACCTGCAGTTCTTCCTGACCCGACCTCAATCCGATCTCGGCATTGAATCTTATTAGGTTAAGAAGTTCCTCCCCGCTGACCTCAAACGTCGTCAACGTATTGTTAAAGGGCAGCATTTCTACAACGTTAAGTTTTGTAAGAGGACCGGCGCTGACTCCTTTCCTTATGCCGCCGCTGTTTATGATTCCGAAATCCGATTCAGTGGCCTCTTTAATAATCGATGCCACCCAACTTCCGACGTTGGATTCACTTCTCGAGCTAGGCACGAAATTATTCACGAGAGTAGCCAATGTATCACCGTACATTTTCAGGATCGATGCGGAATATCCGTCAATTATCTCTGAAATATCCGGATCAACGGTTACCGAATCCACCCACAGTTCGAGCAATCTGCCGTTATATTCCGATACCGTGTCTGCCTGAACCAATACTTCTAATCTTCCGAGATATGACGTTCTCGATCCCGCTTGAACTATGAGCACTCCGTTCTCAACAAGCGGTTCAAAGAGCCGTGAGTGTCTGTGTCCACCGACAATAATATCAATGCCGGGAACGTTTCTTGCGAGTTCCTTACCTTCCTCCTGACCTGCGTGAATCAGCAATATGATCAGATCGGTTATCGGATCTATCTCCTGCACGATAGGCTTGGCTATCTCTACTAAATTACCGCATACAATTCCCGTAATCTGTGATTTGAGTACCACGTCGTAAAAGTGCTTGGTCATGAGCCCGATTACGCCTACTCTCAACCCTGCGATCTCAATGATCTTGTAAGCATCCGGTGCGATTAGATCACCCTCTACATGGAGGTTTGCGCTGATGATAGGAAAAGAAACATGGTCGAAGTAATTGCTGACGTTTTCCTGACCGTTATCGAACTCATGATTGCCGAGTGTCATAATGTCATAACCCATAGTTTCCATCATTTTCAGCAATGCGCCGCCCTTAACTCCGTTATCCTCCAAGTTCGACAGAGGAGTGCCTGTCATCAGATCCCCGGCGTCCAATAGAAGAGTAGGAAGCCCAACCTCCCTTTCCCTTGAGATATATGCGTCGAGAGCGCCGAAACCCCCGATTAACGGTTTCTCCTCAGCATCAACCCAGAAAGCCTCCAGCGGAACGTACTGGGCATGCATGTCATTTGTGTGGAGAATCAATAGCCTTACCGGTTCATTCTGAACCTCTAACGGTTTTGTCTCGGAATATTTAGGCGAGCATGAAGAAAAAATAAGAAGAAGACCTAACAGTGCTGCAAATGTTCTCTTCCCGGAATAAAGAGCGCTGTGTGATTCAGCGCCCGGCACGTAACTAATAAAAGTCTTTCTCATTTCACCTTCCCTTCCTTTACGTTAAAGTTAATATTTCTCATCTTTAATTCATCCATAAATTTATCAAGTTTTAAGGCTTTCTCCTGCGGAAGCGCTCCGGGTCCGTTTGTGTTCCCTCTGGCAAGCATCAGCCCAACGATAGCCGCGGGATATCCGGTCATGCGCATCATCGAGGTCATCGCATTCTCATCGTCGTAACGGTCAATGATTTCCCACGTGGATTTGAGTTTTTTCCCTGATTTAACTCCGGACACTTCGATTTTAACAAGCGTGACGTCCATTCCGTCGGAAGGAAGATTTTTTTCGAGCATTGCCGCTAACAACTCCCTCGGGACCACCTTTCCCGAGCCGAGTTCTACTTCATCTAAATCCGCTAAACCTATATCGAACATGGCTTTTATCAGATTGCAGTGGCCCTTATACCTTATGGTTTTATAATCGAGATTTTTTACTCTGCCTAAATAGGTTTCGGGAAGTGTTGATGTCCCCCCAAGAGTATAGAACGCCTCCATCTCCGGGAATTCTTCCCCTATGCCGATCTCTTCCAAGCCGCTCATTGCGGGTTTAAGCTCGATCTTTCCATTTGAGATGGTTACCGCTTCGCCGAGATATTCGTTCAAAAGACCATGAACCGAGAAGAGCTGCATATAATTTAACGGAGGGACAGGATTCACAGGCAGACCCCCGACACGGATCTTGACACTGTCGACCTCCTCGAATTCTTCAATCAGATAAGCGGCAGCGGCGTTCGCCAATCCCGGCGCTAATCCGCAGTCGGGAATCAAGGTAACGTTATTGGCGATGGCTTTTTCGTTCAATTTCAACTCTTCATGGACTATATCCGTGTTGCCGCCCAGATCGCAGAAATTACATCCCGTTTCCACGGCGGTTTTCGCTAAATTCAAATTGTACATATAGGGAACGGCGCTGATCACCACTGAATTACCAGCCATAAGTGATGCCGCATCGCTCAAATTAGTTACATCGAGTATTGCGCTGTGCAGTTTCGGGTTCTCAATTCCGTGGAGTGAGGTCTTTATCTGGTCTTCCGACTTGTCGGCAACGATCACTTTTTTAACGTCCTTCTGCTTCAGGCAATCAAAAGCGATTGCTCTTCCCATTCTGCCTGCTCCGAGTATAAGGATGTTCATCGTAGGATAAACCGCCTACTCGACCCAGTCGGCGATAAATATATTGGTTTCTCCCCGAACTTTGTTGTTACGGTTGGATGCGAAAACAAGTTTAGTCCCGTCCTTCGAAAAGACCGGGAAGCCGTCGAATGTCGAATTATATGTTACCCTTTCCAATCCGCTTCCGTCTATACTTATCATCCAGATGTCGAAATCTCTCCCCTTCGGGTCTGCCATGTTAGAAGCAAATATTACCCTGCTGCCGTCAGGATGAAAATAAGGCGCGAAGTTCGCTGCTCCGTTGTCGGTTATCTGTACCTTATCCGAGCCGTCAGCGTTCATAACGAATAGTTCGAGTCTGCCCGGACGGATCAGGTCCTGTCCGAGTAGGTTTTGGTAGTCTGAAATCTCCGATGAGTCCGAAGGGTGATATGCCCGATACACTATTTTGGAAGCATCCTTATTGAAAAAAGGTCCTCCATCATAACCTATTTTATCTGTAAGCTGCCGCGGATCGGTTCCATCGGAATTCATCACCCAGATATCGAGGTCGCCGCTTCGCTTTGAAGTAAACACAATTTTCTGACCATCCTCCGACAGTGTCGCTTCCGCATCATAACCCGGTTCATCGGTCAGTTTATGAAGCTCCGTTCCATCTTCATTTGCGACGAATATGTCATACGACGGATATACCGACCAGGTGTAGCCCTGAGAGAAATCGGGTTCAGGGGGACACTCAGCTCCTGCTGAGTGCGTTGAAGAGTAGAGAATTTTTTTGCTCCCATACATAAAAAAACCGCAGGTCGTCCTGCCGCTGCCCGTGCTTACAAGCCTTTGGTTTGTGCCGTCCACTCCCATAATGAAGATCTGGTCACAGTTGAACACCCCCCGCGTAGTCTGGAATA
>JADFGO010000020.1 GCA_022567655.1 Candidatus Neomarinimicrobiota bacterium | reverse complement strand
AACTTGTACCCCGCTTAGTGCTGAGCGGATTCTTGCCGGACGATAAAAAGATAATTAAAAAAATATTGAAAGAAGGATAGGTTATAATTTAAATAAGCTAAAGCGTGTAACCCGATTATTTGGAACTATATTTCGGAGAGAGAGTATTTAATTATAATTAAAACCAGTGTGATAGTCTGTTATATCCTATGAAAATCAAGATGAATCAATTTAATGAATAAGAATAAATTCAATTTTATACTCATCGTAATTTTGCTATTTCCCGCAGTTCGCCTCTACGCGCAGGGAATTGAGGAATATTACGGGACGGTAAAAGACTCGAATACGAATAAAACAATTTCAAACGTAAACGTCTTCATAAAGAATTCAAATATAGGCACGACGACAGGGTCTTCGGGAAGTTATGTTCTTCAAATCGACAACCCGGACGCCCGAATGGTTATTGTCTTCCGGCATGTAGGCTATGAGCTGCTCGAAATTTCCATCGCTGATATTGATATTCCTTTAGACATATTCTTAACGCCGAGAGTTATACCTCTGTCGGAATTCAAAGTGAAAGGAAAAAGGATTACCGCCGAATATCAAAAGGATCTTCCTCATTCAATCTCGGTTATAGAATCTCAGGTATTCGAGTTACGCGGATTTGACGATATCGGCGATCTTTTGAGAAACGAACAAAGTGTACAGGTTGAAGATGATCTGAGCGGCAGGAAAACCATTTCCCTGAGAGGAGGAAACGCGGATGAGACAATAGTGCTCTATAACGGCATCAAGTTAAACAGCCTCTATAATAACATTGCGGACATTTCTCTTATTGATTTGCAGGACATCTCAAGAATTGAGGTAATCAGGGGTAGCAATACGGTGATTTACGGGTCGGACGCCATTGCAGGCGTAGTGAATTTAGTCCCCAGACTCGGCGAAGGAAATCACATAAGATTTAAACAAAAAATAGGGAGTTATGATACAGGACAGTGGACCCTCAATCTCAACGGGAACGCGGGCAATTTTTCAGGATTTTTGAGCGCAAGGCAGAGTTCATCGCGCAGACTTTTTTCGGGAGAAGCGGCACAGAATCCCGAACTGAAAAATCAATCCTCACATTATACGGCTAACCTTAAGTTTGATTTGGGCAGTAACGATGGTGGTGAGGATGCTATCTTTGCAACTGCATTGATAACGGCTCGGGATTACGAGAACGATAGAGACGAGGAATTATTATCTAACGACGAGCAGCTGTATTCAACCCGTTTTATCGGGGATATACCGGGATTATCGAATATCGAATTGAAAACGTATATAAAATATTTTGAGCAGATCCACGAGGTGAAAAGTAGTATAGGAACTTTAAGGCGTGAATTAAAGGAGGACTCATTCAATCTCGGAATAGAAAAGCTATTAAATTTGGGCAGCATAGAGCAGCGAATTGTGTACCAATTTGAGCGAGCAAACTTAGATTTTTCTGACATTCGGGATAATATACTTCTCGGAGGGACAAATAATCCGGGCATCGGATTGAACAGGTCGAGGCACGGATTCGTTTCAATAACCAAGTTCCACCAGAGAAGCAGTTCAGAAAGAGTAAACGTGACCGACTTCGACATCAGCTTCCGCAGGGAATATGTGCGTGATGAGGAGGATATAGCGCTTGCTCAAAAGGATATTTCGGATGGCTCTGATGCATATAATGACTCAGCTGATGAGACATCATACAAATTTTCATATATCATCGCCGGTAAATTTGAAAACGCATCTTATAACGCTTATATGACCTACGGCACAAATTTTAAATTCCCGACTCTGCATCAACGCATCAGTTCTATTTATGCCAGAAGCGCAGATGAGACTTCCATAACTTTTGAACCTGAAAAAGTTTATAGTAAGGAGATAGGATTAGAGTTATCGGGAGTTATGAAGGGCGATACTCCGTTGGATGGATGGAAAATAACAACTAACTTCTTTCAAAATGTCTACTATAATAAGATCCGGGCAACGTATATTTTGGGATCACCGATTCCCTTATTCGACAACGTATCAAGAGCAAAAATCTCCGGATTGGAAATTAACTCGGACAACTTTTTTTTCGAGGAGAAGTTCAATTTTGGATTAGGGGTCTCTAAGTATTTTATTTCCGATAAATCGGTATTCCCTTTCAAGTATGATTTTAAAGTTACATCGGATTTGGTTTTAAATTTCAGCGGAGTGTCGATTCATGTGATCCTGTTTAAAGAGGGGGATCAGATCGGATGGATAAGAGATGAATCTGACTTGCTGACAGAAATCACTCTACCTTCATATTCGAATGTAGATTTTCATTTAAGTAAGAGGTTCGGGTGGAAAAATTTCGATCTCGTTTCAAATATCAGTGCTTTAAATCTCGTTGAAAATGACCTGAGCATAGACGGGCTGGCTCTTCGCGACAGAAGATTCTATCTAAGTATAGGATTGGAATATTAAAATGATTTTTAACAGAATGAGACCATCCGGATTAACTTCAATTGGAGTATTCGGCGTATTGATGTTTATGCTGACGGGATGCACTGAAAATCCGTTTTCGGATGGAGATAAAGTCTCTGCGTCTCAGATCAGCGGGCAGGTAACTTTGAGCCATGAAACAGACTTCAGCGGCATATACGTTTGGCTCGAGGGATTCAATATAAGTACACTCACTGATTCCGGAGGAGAATTCACGCTCAGCTTACCTCCGCCGGCAAGTCAGAGCGGGGGTGAAGGTGTAAACGGCGATTTTAACCTGTATTTTTACGTCGCCAACTTCAGTCTTGACTCGGTGGGCGTTACAATTCTCAACGGTGATCTGGTCAAATCCACAGAAGAAATAGATGAAACGGGTAGTATCAAAGAAAATATAACATTGTCAAAACTGCTCAATGTTGAAGTAGCACCCAAACAAGAGTCTGCGAGCGCATCGGAATCGACAATTATACTTGTGGACGTAACTCTTACTTCCCCTCGCATTGATCCGGTTAAAACCGTGATGTTAAGGGCTGATGCAAGAAGCTCTTTGCCGCTTTCCGCATTGTTTCTAAAAAAGGTTGACACGCAAGAAGAAATAATAAAGATGGTTGATATCGGATCTCACATTAATTTAGTGAATTTTATAGATAAAGATCTGACATTGACCTACGAACTGAGATTTGATTTATTGCCGGGAGAGCTACCTGCAGGTGAGTATCAGATCATACCTTACGTCATGGTGGGTAATATGAATCCTCCCGTCGAGCTAATAAATAGTCTGGGGGACGATGTACATGAATATCACGCCGACTTTCTAAATTTGCCTTTTAAGCGTTCCGGCGGAGAATTTATTATTTTCGAGTGATATGAACTTATTCGTTCTTGCCCTGAGCTTTTACAAATAGAATTGCTTCATCTGTCCTTAACGCTACATTCCAATTTCTGTTACTTAATAGCTTTTCAACCTGTGGACTTTCAGGTTCCAGCATGATCAATTCGTGATCGTATTTACGCAGAAAATCTGACGAGGCGTTTTCGCCAAAGTAGAAATCGAAATATTCGGTTAGAAATTTCTCCGGGTAAGCTGTATCCAACCTGCCGTCTATGCATATTTTAATATCAGGGTAAAGTTCATATGTAAGATATTTACCCCAATTGAACGAATTGAGGAGGTTTCCCTTAATGTTATTTCCCTTCAACCACCTGACATGCTCAATCGGATAAAAATCGGGCGGCGGATAAATCGTCATAGATGACGGGTACCCGATAACGTGGGGTAGGAAAACAATCAGTAAACAAGGCGCGATTATCATAATTCTTTTTAGCCGGGAAAAGAGAGCAAAACTGTTTAGGAATTTGCCTGTCACGTTATTGAGACTCTTAGCGTATCGGCTGAGATAATTGTCGAAAAGAATCGGCAAAATGAGCGCGCTTGAGATGCCGAAAAAAGGGATGTGTCTGAAATACCGAATTGACATTAAAAAAGTGATCATCGCCAGCAACGTCGGAAACGGTTTTATTTCTTTTCGCCACAAAAACGAAAGCGGAATGACGACCGCGAAGAGGATTTTAAATATCAGGTAATTCCATGTAAACAGCGGTAACGGCTGCCACTCGGCTATCATCGATTTATCTGTTGCCAACTCCGTCCAGAGCTGCGCCGGAAGATCGAGACCATAAGGATTGATAAGCAAGAAAATCGGTAAACAGAGAGAAATAACGATTAAGGGGGGTTTGGTTAGTGGTTGATCACCATCTTTTTGAAAGAGTTTGGTAATGACCCAAAGGTAAAATATTCCGTAACCGGCGATGACTCCCCCGTGAAGATTGACCCACGGAATAAATATCGCTGAAAGTAAGAATATCATTTTCTTGACGTTGTAGTTGGAATAAAGTATCCATAATAAAATAGATGTGAAGAGATAGGTGAATATATGTGCTCGCGGGTGAGAGGCTGCCTGCAAAAACCCGGATGAAATAACGAGCGTGAGAAATCGCGCTAACGGGTGGATGCCGGGATAGATTTTTTTTATTGTGGAGTTTAAAACCCCGATAATTATCAAAAATATTGTGATCTTTAGAATAAGAATCCCGCCACTTCCGAACAGGCTGTTTAGCGAAGCAAAAATAGCGCTTGTGAGCCATTTGTGATTTACCCAGGGGTAATCCGGATATGTGTAAGAATACTTATTGACGGTCGGCATGGAACCGCTTTCTAAAATCTCCTCGCCATAAGTGAGATGTCCGAAAAAATCCGTATCGGCTTCATTTAATGAAAATAGGATGACTCCCAGTCCAAGGCTGACTATAAGTACTAAATCAGGTGTCTTTTTGGTATCGCTCACGGTCTAATAAATGAAAGTGATGATTTTGAAGCAAGATTTTTTATTTCGTACTACAGGACGTATCGAGCGTCTATCAATAAGTTAAATGAAAATATCACCGAGTTGTAAAATTTAGCCCAGCCATTCAGAGGCTGTGTAGAAACGGATTTCAAATGAAAAAAACTGTTGAAACAGTTTGCTTAAGTGTGACTCATCTACAACCCCTCGACCAATCGAGGGGTTAATAAGATATTGAGATTATTAGTCTTAGGGTATCATGAACCCCCGATTTTAATCGGGGGATAGCAAATCGCAAATCACACCCATACAACCGCTTTAACGGTTTGCGCAAAGCCTCAAAATGGCTGCGAACTGATAACGTCACAAAACTCAGGGCGTTCACGCCCTTGCAATAGGCACAGATGAGACAACGCCGTGAACGGCGTAGCAGATTTTCGGCGGACAAATCTCCACCCAGCCATAAATGGCTGGGCTATAGGGTGGGGAATCAACATGGAAACAACTATCACTCGGATTTGCATGACATTTTGGGGGAGGTTCAGCATGATTAACACTTGACATACTTTTAGAATGAATATATATTACTGACCGTACATGGATGGGCGATTAGCTCAGTTGGTTAGAGTGCCACGCTCACATCGTGGAGGTCACTGGTTCGAGTCCAGTATCGCCCACATGAACGAGAAAAATTGAGGTTGAAGATAAGCAAAAATAAAATTATTGGAGACGGTAAGTGAGGTCACCGGAAATTCGGAGACCATCTATAATGCCTCTTCGAAAGATAAATCTGCATTCAAGAATGCCCCTTAGCTAAGGGGTATTTTTTTTGACGTGAAAGTAAAGGATGTAACTAAAATATTGAATGAGTGGGCGCCGGAGGATAGCGCATCGGAATGGGATAACGTAGGGTTGCTGATAGGATCGGACGAAGAGGAATTAACCGGGATATTAGTTGCCCTCGATGCTACCGAAAGGGTTGTGGAAGAGGCCATAAGCACGGACTCTAATTTAATTATTTCACATCATCCGATAATATTCGAGCCTTTAAAAGCATTAAGGAAAGAAGAACACCCTGCGTCTGTAATCTACCAACTCATAAAGAACGATATTTCACTCTATACAATGCACACAAATTTGGATGCCGCTGCGGGTGGTGTGAACGAGGAGCTGGCAAACAAGTTAGGGCTTGTGGATATCGAACCTTTAAATTCTGATGCAGCAGGGCGGTATGGTAGAATCGGAAAGCTTGATACGGAGTTGAGCTTAAGCCAGTTTCTTGAAAAGATTAAATCGGTACTCAATGTAGAGGCGTTGACTTATAGAGGTAATCTGGACAGCGCTGTCAAAATAGTCGCCATCTCTTCAGGCTCAGGAGGAGCATTTTTGGAGACTGCCATTGAGAAGAACGCTGATGTATTTGTCAGCGCTGATTTCAAGCACAGCCATTGGCTTCAGGGAGGCGAGAGGATCGCCCTGATTAACGCAGGGCATTTTGAAAGTGAACGGGTAGTTATACAGCCGATAAAAGATTACTTAGAGAACAGGATTGATTTCGGAAAAATACAGGTTAGAATATCGGAATCCGAATCAAACCCGTTTGTTTTATTCAATGGAAATGCGAACACATAATAAATTGCAAAACAAGAAAGAGTCATTTAGGAGACAGTAATGCGGGAAGTATTGGAAAAGTTGATTGAGTTACAAAACGTTGATTCCAAACTAAACGAAATCGAAGAGCTTCGAGGCAGCTTGCCTCACGAAGTTGAACAATTGAAAAACGATCTTGGAGGGACGCAAAAGTCTTTAGAGGAAAGCGGCAGCCGTATCGAGGAAATTGATTCGCAGATAAGAGATATTGAAGGAAATATTGCGCAGGCAAAACAAAAACTGGAAAAATATAAAGAACAGCTGTATGCTGTGAATACGAATAAGGAATATGACGCGCTCACGCATGAGTTGGAAGCGATGCAGAACGCAATCCGTGAGAGTGAAAATCAGATACTTGATCTGATGGGCGAAAAAGAAGAGAATGAAGAAACAAACAAAAACTCCAAAGCCCTGTTAGAGGAAATTCAACAGGACCTTGAAACGAGGTCAAAAGAGTTGGACCTGAAAATCAATGAGACAAAGAGCTCCGAGACCGAATACCTGAAAAAAAGGAAAAAGATCGCTCCAACGATTTCAAAAGCGCTATTTTCAAAATATGAGAAGATTAGAAATGCAAAGAACGGTCGAGCAGTAGTTCCGGTAATTCGAGGCGCATGCGGAGGTTGTTTCCACAGCCTTCCGCCTCAACTTGTAGTAGAGGTTAAAAAGATGGAAAGAATTATTAATTGCGAAGCATGCGGCAGAGTACTGATACCGCATGAGGCAGTTGCTGAAAATTAAAATTAATGCTTCAAGCAGGCCGGGCGATCGCCTCTTCCCGATTTCGGGGAGGGGAGGAAAGTCCGAACTCCGTACAGAGAGGTGCTCTCTAACAGAGAGGTTTCGCGAGGAACGGCAAGTGCAACAGAAAGAATACCGCCGATTTCCGATTTTATCGGAAAGGTAAGGGTGAAATGGTGGTGTAAGAGACCACCAGTTCCGGGGGTGACTCCGGAAGCTATGTAAACCCCACCTGGAGCAAGATCAAGTAGGAAAGCATGCGTATCTGGCGCTTATCCCGGTTTACCGGGATAGCTTTTCGGGTAGATCGCTTGAGCGGTGCGGTAACGCACCGCCCAGATAGATGATCGCCATCCCGGTTTTCCGGGAGACAGAATTCGGCTTACAGGTTTGCTTGGAGCAATGATACTTCAAATGCTGGTTACATATGGATAAAGTCTGGACCTTTCCTACTCTTGATGAGAAGAGTATATCATCGTTATCGAAGGAGACCGGGCTCTCCGATTTAATAGTCTCCATACTATTGAACAGGGGGATAGAAAACTTAGAGCAGGCAAAATTATTTTTCAATCCGGAAGAGGAACACTTTCACGATCCTTTTTTGTTAACGGATATGTCAAAAGCAGTCGAGATTATCCAAAGGCATATTGAACAGGATAATCACATGCTGATTTACGGGGATTACGACGTAGACGGGACTACAGCGACGTCAATAATATACCTGACTCTCCGTCAAATGGGTGCCCGGATTACGTACTACATCCCGGTACGCAGCGAAGGTTACGGGCTTTCAGCAGGTGGGATAGAATCAGCCAATCAGGTGGGTGTAAAACTTATTATAACCTGCGATTGCGGCATCACGGCGCATAGTGAAATCGAGCTCGCAAAATCATACGGCATAGACGTGATAGTGACGGATCATCATGAAGTTGTCGATCACCATCCCGATGCGCTCGCGGTGATCAATCCGAAACGCCATGACTCAACTTATCCCTACAGAAATTTATCCGGCGCCGGCGTCGCCCTCAAATTAGCTCAGGCATTAAAAAAGAATCAGAATCCTGATAATTGGTATTCAAGGGAGCTATATGATCTTGCTGCTCTCGGAACCGCCGCTGACATTGTGCCTATGACAGGTGAGAACAGGGTCATAGTATCGCTGGGTCTTCCGGAAATCTATAAAGCGAAGAGGATAGGACTCAGGGCTTTATTAAAATCATCGGGATTCAGAAAGCAGCGAATGACCGTAAATGACATTGTGTTCCTGTTTGGTCCGAGGATTAACGCAGTAGGACGTTTGGGAGAAGCAAGGGAGGCTGTAGAGCTTTTTATTTCGAACGATATGGAGCAAGCGACTAAATTAGCGAAAAAGTTCGAGAGATTAAATTCCGAGAGACGGGTGATAGATCAGAAAACCTATGAAGAGGCGGAGCAACAACTGCTTGACCGGTATAATCCCGATCAGCTGTTCGGCGCGGTACTATACGGCGATAAGTGGCATCAGGGCGTAATAGGGATCGTAGCGTCTCGGATAACTGAAAAATATTACCGTCCGTCGGTGATGATCTCCCTTGATGATGACGTTGGAAGAGGTTCCGGAAGGAGCATACCGGGAGTCAACCTGCATGAAGCGCTGACTGAATGTTCCGATCTCTTATTAGGATTCGGGGGCCACGAACAGGCGGGCGGACTCACTATCGAAAAATCAAAAATTCAGGATTTTGTGGACAGGTTCGATGATGTGATCGCCTCGCGATTATCCGAAGACGTGATGACTCCAAAAATCACTATTGAAGGTGTTATAAAATTTAAAGATATCGATAAAAAGCTCCTTGAAATAGTAGAACGTCTCGAACCATATGGTCCCGGCAATAAACACCCGATATTTGTATCTTATGGTATTGAATCGGCATACAAACCAAACATTGTTGGGGAAAACCACCTGAAGATGAAAGTCAAACAGGGCGGAGTGGTTTGGGATGCGATCGGTTTTAACATGGCGGAGGACCTTACAAGAGTATTAAATCCGCCCGAGGAAGGTTTGAAAATTGCATATGTTATCGAAGAAAACAGTTGGAACGGTAACACCAGCATTCAATTAAATTTGAAGGATATTCGGTAGATGGGCGGAAGGATTGATATAGAACAGACTAAGCAAGCAAAATGAAAAAGTATACAACGACCATTAAAAAGAAATCAAAAGAATACCTATCCCGGAAAGCCCACTTCGAAGAGTTGTTGGAAGAGTTGAATTCAAGAGCCGAAAAGACAAAAACACATGAGAAATCGCGCGAGGAACGGCTTATTAAAAAGGGTAAATATCCCGCAAGGGCAAAAATAGACCAAATACTCGATAAGGACGCAACCGTTACGGAAATAGGCTTATTTGCGGCGGACGGTATGTACGAAGAGATAAAGGGTGGCTACAAATCGGGGGGTGTGATAACGGTAATCGGCGAGGTGTCGGGAAGAAAGTGCGTGGTCATCGCAAATGATCCGCTCGTAAAATCCGGAGCGTGGGTTGAAATAACGTGTAAGAAAAACCTGCGGGCGCAGGAGATATCTATGGATAATCACCTGCCGATAATCTATATGGTCGACTCTGCAGGCGTAAACCTGGAACGGCAGGCAGAGATATTTCCTGACAAGGAGCATTTCGGCAGAATATTCAGGAATAACGCTAAAATTTCCGCAATGGGGCTTCCGCAAATATCATGTGTATTCGGATACTCTGTGGCGGGCGGAGCATATCTACCCGCTATGTCCAGTGAATTGGCGATGATCACTTCGAATGCGAGTATGTTTCTGGCAGGTCCGTTTCTCGTACGTTCCGCATTAGGGCAGGAAGTGGATATGGAATCGCTCGGGGGCGCTGAGATGCATAACGCCGTTAGTGGTGTCGCCGATTATCAGTTTGACACAGAGGAGGATGCGTTTAAATGGATTCGGGAACAAATGTCGCTGATAGGCAGGGGAGAGCGGTTAGGGCTCGACAGAATTGACGCTCGAGAACCTTCGCTCGACCCTGAAGAGCTTTTGGGAATACTCCCGGATGACTCGAGCGGAAAATACGACGTCGGTGAGATAATAGCCCGGATAGTTGACGGAAGCGAGTTTGAGGAATACAAAGCGAAGTACGGAAAGACGATACTGACCTGTTTCGCACGACTCGGAGGATTTTCTGTCGGTATAGTGGCGAATCAGGGGAAGTCAGCCAAGAAGGAGATGCCTCCCGATCATGCAGGGAAGCCGCAGCAGCCTCAAATTCAGATGGGCAACGTCATATATTCCGATTCGGCGAATAAGGCTACCAGCTTTATTATGCTGTGTAATGAACGAAAAATTCCTCTGATTTTTATGCATGACGTAACCGGATTTATGGTAGGGACAAAGGCGGAAAATGAGGGAATAATCAAGGACGGAGCCCGGTTCGTAAACGTTCAGGCAAACTCCGTAGTACCCAAGTTCAGCGTAATAACGCGGAACTCTTTCGGTGCGGGGAATTACGCCATGTGCGGAAAAGCATACGACCCGCGTCTGATAGTGGGATGGCCCACGATGAGGCTTGCCGTGATGGACGGCGGAATAGCCGCAAATACGGTTCTTATGACCAAAAAGGGGCTGAGCGAGAGCGAAAAAAAGGAATTTCACGAGAAGTTAAAGAAGAAGTATGAAGAAGAGATGTCTCCTTATTACGTCGCCGCGCGCATGATGCTCGACGCGATCATAGACCCGCGGGATACGAGAGAATTGTTGATTCAGGGACTCGAAATGGCAGATCACAATCCTGAAATGAAAAATTACGTTACAGGTGTTTTGAGGACGTAATGAAACAGCCGATAAGGATTGCAAACGCCGGCGGCTTCTGGGGCGATTCGGTGGACGCTCCCGTTAAGATGGTCAGGGGAGGACCGATAGACTATCTGACGATGGATTACCTCGCTGAGGTGACTATGTCTATCATGCAGCGGCAGAAAAGTAAAAACCCGCTGGCGGGTTACGCAAAGGACTTCATCGACGTCATGAGAGAGCTGTTTCCCGACGTTGCAAAGAGGGGCATAAAGGTCATCACGAACGCTGGCGGCGTAAACCTCGATTCCTGCGTCGAGTCATTAAAGGCAGTCGCAAAAGAGTCGGGAGTTTCCGGGTTGAAGATAGCTGTTGTCAGGGGAGATGACATTTTAGACAACATTGACGAACTTATCGGAAACGGCGCTGACCTGTCGAACATGGAGTCAGGGATGCCCTTGAAAGAAATTCGGGAGAGCATAGTTTCGGCAAACGTCTACCTCGGCGCCGCCCCTATAGCGGACGCTCTTGCGCAAGGAGCGGATATAGTCATAACCGGGAGGGTTACCGATACGGGGTTGACGCTTGCGCCGATGATACATGAATTCGGATGGAATTCCGAAAACAACGACCTTCTCGCAGCCGGAACAGTTGCAGGGCATATCCTCGAATGCGGCGCACAAAGCACAGGCGGCAACTATACCCGCTGGTGGGACGTACCCGCATACGCAAACATAGGTTATCCGATAGTCGAAGCATTTGATGACGGCTCGTTCGTAATTACGAAACATGAGAATACGGGGGGGCTGATAAACATAGAATCGGTAAGCGAACAACTGCTTTACGAGATGGGAGACCCCACCAATTATATCACTCCCGACTGCGTAGCCGACTTCACGAGTATCAGTTTAGAAGAGGACGGGAAAGACCGCGTCAGAGTAACTGGAGTAAAAGGGAAGCCTGCGACGGACAGTTACAAGGTATCCGTCAATCACTTCGTCGGATATAAAGCTTCAGGAAACCTGACGATTTCGGGACCGTTTGCGGTCGCGAAAGCGAAAAAATGCGCCGAGATAATATGGAAACGGCTTGAAGATGCCGGATGCAAATACGAGGAAACAAGCACAGAATATCTTGGTCTTGATTCGAGCCACGGTGAGATAAATCAAATGCCGGAACAGGTAAATGAAATCGTCCTCCGGCTTGGAGTCCGCGACAATGACAAAGAAGCGATCGAACGGTTCGGAAAAGAACTGGCGCCGGTCATAACGAACGGACCGCCCGGCATAACCGGTTTCGCGGGAGGCAGACCGAGAGCGCAGAATATTTATGCCTACTGGCCCGCTCTTATAAAAAAAGAGTTAATTAAGCCGGAAGTCAGCATAGAAACGCTTTAAAGATGAAAAAACTGAAATTATACGAGATAGCGCACGCCCGCTCCGGGGATAAGGGAAATTCGAGTAACGTCGGATTGATAGCTAAAAAGCCGGAATATTATGATATTATCAGGGAATCGGTTACAAACGAAAAAGTTAAAGCGCATTTCGGGAATATTGTGAAGGGCGACGTCGAACGGTATGAGCTGCCTAATCTTCTTGCGCTCAACTTCATACTGCACGACTCACTCGGCGGCGGCGGTTCCCAGTCGCTTAAAAACGATGCGCAGGGGAAAACGCACGGGCAGGGGCTGCTTCTCATGGAGATAGAGGTAGCGGATGATTTTGACGTGGAAGAGGACGAAAAACGACCGGAAATATAGGGATAATGAGTTTTCGCAATATTTTTGGGGATATTAACCGCAATTCTATAGCAAAGTGAGCCGCTAACCAAGCCACTTTCCTCTTGCTCAATATGGTGTATCTATTTAAGTTAATCGTTGTTATTACCTGACAAATTACAAATACGGGATATTTTGTGGGAAAAGAGGATATACGCTCGCTCATAGATGAGTTGAGTTCACCGCTTGACCTTTCTAACGGGTCGGTGGGCATAATTCTTGCCGCAGGACACGGCAAGAGAATAAAATCCGAAAAGTCAAAGATGCTTCATGAGATCTGGGGCGTACCCACCGTAGTTCGTGTCAGGGCTGCCCTCGATGGGGGGCTTGACAATTCCGCACAGATAGTTGTAGTCGGGATCAAGGCGGAAGAAGTGGCGAAGAGTGTCGGGAAGGATGAAAACCTCAAATTTGTTGTGCAGGAAGCACAAAGAGGGACGGGGGATGCCGTCAAAATAGCGATGGAAGCGATAGACGGCGCCGATTTCAGCGGTGATGTTTACATTGTCCCGGGAGATATGGGTCTGATAGATGAACATACGATCAAGAGCTTCAAAGAATCCTTCGAGACATCGAAAGCGGATATGATGGTCCTTACGGGAGAGTATGCGGGAGATCAAAAAAACAATCAGTACGGAAGGATTATCAGGGTGCCGGAAAAATTTGATGACGGAAGTTCAGCGGGGTCCCTTGCGGGGGAGGTAGCTGAAATAAAGGAATACAAAGATATCCTCGCCATGAAAGATGACGAACCCTATGAAGTGAAACATAAAGGGAAAATATTTGTCTTGAATAAGCAGGATATGCTCAATCTGTCTGAGTTCAATACCGGAGTTTACGCATTTAAGAACGGTTCTCTAAAAGAACATTTAGAGCTTCTGACTACTGAAAACGTTCAAGGAGAATTATACGTAACGGATCTCATAAAGATATTTAATGAAAACGACAAGAAGGTACATGCCGCCAATGCGAACGACAGCAGACTGGTTGAGGGATTCAATCTTAAAAGTACATTGCGGGAAATGGAGGCAATAGCGAGAGAAAGGGTGTATGAAAAACTCAAGGATGTGATCACGATCGAGGACCGGTACGACTTTTTCCTCTCGGATGAAGTTGTGGATAGGATATTTGAACTCGACGAAGCCGGAAAGGCGGGTGACATCCATGTACATAAGGGAGTATCGCTCGGGCCGGGTGTACATCTCTCAGAAGGAGTAGAGATTTGCGACCACTGCCAACTTACCGGAACGGTATACATCGGACCCGGAACGAACCTCGGAGAAAGAGTGTTGATGAGTAACTTTCCCGGACAGGAAATAAAGATAGGCGCAAACACAACTATACTTAACGGAAATGAAATAAAAGGTGAAGTTAAAGTCGGCGATAACTGCGTTATCGAGTCACGCGTATTTATTACAGGCAGTAATGAATATCCGGTTGAGATCGGTGATGACGTTCATCTTCGCGGTGTAACATATATATTCGGGAGCATAATCGAAAGCGGTGTGAAAATCACTCATTCTGTTCTTAAACGCAAGCTGGTCAAAAAAATATCAGAAGACCAAAACGGCGAAAAATCTTCAAAAGTAAGGTTTATTCTTCCGCCAACCGAGGGTGAAGAGGCGGTTACCGATCTTTGAGCAACGCTGAAGTCACTGTCGTACAAGATTCTTTCATTGCCGAACTGATCCTCAACAACCCGCCGGTCAATGCCTTGAATGCGGAAATGGTAAAGGAGCTGACGGCATCATCCGCGCGGATCAACAGTCTGATTCAGAAACGAGAAGTGAGAGTAGTTTTGCTTAGGGCTGAGGGTAAGCATTTTTGTGCGGGAGCAGACCTGAAGGAACGGTTGTCAATGGACCAATCAGATGTAGTTCCGTCAGTTAAACGTATCAGAAGCGCGATCAACGAGGTTTGGTCTTTGAAGGTTCCCGTCATAGCCGTAATTCAGGGTTCGGCGCTGGGAGGAGGTCTAGAGCTCGCCCTCGCAGCTGACATACGAATTGTGGCGGATAATGCGCGACTCGGTCTTAAAGAGGTAACAATTGGAATCATGCCCGGCGCCGGCGGTACTCAAAGGCTCTCACGGATGGTTGGCATCGGCAGAGCGCTCGAATGGATCATGACGGGACGCGATATAACGCCTGAAGAAGGGTTGCAATCAGGGCTGGTCAATGCTGTTGTGCCTGAAGAGAACCTGCTCGAAAAAGCAAGGGAGATGGCGTCTGTTATAGCCGGTAACGCTCCTGTGGGAGTTCAGGCGGCAAAAAAAGCTGTGAGAGAAGGTTTTGACCGAAATTTTGAGGATGCGCTCGACGTAGAATGGACCGAGTACTTGAAAACCGTTCCGACACAGGATCGGATCGAAGGGCTGAAGGCGTTTTCGGAGAAAAGAAGCCCAAAGTATAAAGGCTATTGAAATTTCCCGCTGCTTGAACAACACCTGATATATGCCTATATTGTTCTCAAATAACGACTAACCTGGATAATAGAAATGGATTTTTTCACAGACGATCATACAAGAAATAGATGAACAGGAAAGATTTCCCGTTGAAACAGTGGAAAAGATGAACGAGCTCGGTCTGATGGGGATTCCATTTTCGCCTGAATATGGCGGTGCCGGGATGGACTATGTATCATACGCAATTGCGGTGGAGGAGTTGGCAAAAGTATGTGTTTCAACTTCGATCACTTTAGCCGCGCATATCTCTCTCGGTGTCGGTCCTATATATAATTTCGGAAGCGAGGAACAGAAGAAAAAATATCTCCCGGCTTTGACGAGCGGAGGGAAGCTGGCGTCTTTCGGTTTGACCGAATCTCATGCCGGAAGCGATGCGGCAGCGGCACGAACGGTAGCGGTAGCGGATGGGGATGAATTTGTAATAAACGGCTCGAAAGTGTTTATTACCAATGCAGGATTTGCCGACACGTTTGTAATATTAGCGTCTACGGGGAACCACAACGGCAAAAACGAGCTCACCAACTTTATCGTTGAGAGTGGAACTCCCGGATTGATTATCGGACCGCCGGAGAAAAAGATGGGTTGGCGCGGCTCCGATACAAGGTCATTGACTTTCGAAAATTTGCGGGTACCGTCAGAAAACATTCTCGGGAAAAAAGGTGAAGGGTTCAAACAGTTTATGAAAACGCTTGACGGCGGCAGAATCTCGATTGCCGCTTTGAGCTTAGGTCTGGCGGAAGGTGTCTTCGAGATGTCCTTAAAGTACTCAAATGAGCGGAGGACATTCGGGAAACTGATAATTGACCACCAGGGCATAGGATTCAAGCTGGCTGATATGGCAATGAAAATAGAGGCGGCGCGGCTCTTGGTTTACAATAGCGCTAAGATGCGGGATGAAGGAAAAAATATTATAAAAGTATCGGCGATGGCGAAACTCTTTGCTTCCGAATTAGCGATGTCAGCGGCGAGTGAGGCTATTCAGATACACGGCGGTTACGGATATCTGAAAGATTTTCCGGTTGAACGGTTTTACAGGGATGCAAAGGTTTGCGAGATCGGCGAGGGGACTTCGGAAATTCAACGAATTATCATCACAAGGGAATTAAAGAGGGAACTCCAGCAGACTTAATTAGTATAATTCTCCGGTTCTAATCGTATATGGCAGATAAATCTTCAAAAAAAATCGACATGACAGTGAGGCTGGGCACTATTATAGTATTGCTTGCCTCAAGCCTGTTCTTTTTCCCTCGTGAAAAATCCCTCGAATATGCATACGAAGTACATCAAATTACGACTGAAGAGATTATCGCTCCTTTTGATTTTCCAATATTAAAAACCAAAGGCGAACTTGAAAAAGACCGTGCGGAAGCGCTTGATGAGATCTATCCGCTGTTCATACGGAAAGATGATTTGATGCTTGTGCAGCTCGATCAGATGGACAGATTCTTTGAGGTCCTTATTAACACGAGAGAGGCAAAAACAGCTTACGGAAAGAACCTCGCAACAAAAGTGCTGAGTCGATCAATTATTGATTCTGCGCTTATTAACAGGCTGAAAGCGGATTCCCTGAAATTGTTCGGGCTTGTAGAGATCGCAAATCGGGATTTCGGATTCGATTTATCGAAGAAGCGGTGGAATTTTCTCACTGACCCGACCAGACAGTCGTTCGGAGGTGTTGATGTGCTGCAAACTTTCAGAGCGAACGTTGAGAGAATCGCGCGGGATTTGTTCAGAGAGGGAGTGTTGGATATCCCACTGGATGAGATACAGAAACAAAAGATAGCCGTATTGGAAAAGGGTGAGGAGATACTCGGTGATAAGGGTTATTACATGAGCCATTCGGATGTCACGTTACAAGCGGAGATCCGTCTGAAGGCGAGCCTCGGGGTTGAAGAAGGTGATGAGGTGGAAATCGGGATCGGAATATTGCGAAAATTCATAAAGCCCAATATTATTTACGATGTCGCAACCACCGAAGGACGTGAGAGAGAAGCGATAGCCAAGGTTCCAATCAGCCGGGACATAGTCCGATTGAATGAGAGAATTGTTGATAGGAACGAACGGGTGACTCCTTTGATAAAACAAAAACTCGAATCGTTATATTCGGAAAAAGCACGGCGGGGAACCGCAGAAGGGGGTATAGTAACCCTGCTGCCTCAAGTCGGTCGAGTATTACTTGTATCCGTTATCCTGTTTTTCTTCGGCGCATTTATAGTAGCCTACCGCCCTCAGATTTATAAGGATAACCGGATGATTCTTTTAATCGGCTTCATTTTTCTCTCCCATCTGGCTTTTTCGTCACTTGTTATTTACAGACTCGGGCTTTCTGAGTATCTGATTCCAATAGTGATCGCTTCTATGGTTTTAACGATTCTTGTCGATGCGCGAATAGCTTTTATAGGAACTGCCACCCTTGCCCTCTTAATCGGCGTAATCCTCGGAAATAAATTGGATTTCGTGATCGTCTCTATCTTTGCGGGAACCGCATCCATATTTTCGGTAACGCGATTGAGAACCAGGAGCCAGTTATTCAAGTCGTTTGTTTACGTCTCGTTCGCATACATTATCGCTATAACCGCAGTAGAGATATTGAAATTTAGTAGTCTTGATGTCCTATTAGAGAGCTATGCCTGGGCGATGGGTAATGCTCTCCTCTCTCCTATAATCGTATATGGAATAATCGGTTTTCTCGAGATCGCTTTCGGGATAACAACCGACCTGACTCTGTTAGAGCAATCTGATACAAACCGACCGCTTCTCAAACAGCTGGCAATAAAGGCTTCGGGAACGTATACGCATAGTTTAGCGTCCGGAAACCTGGCTGAAGAAGCAGCGAATGCAATCGGCGCTAATTCGCTTCTTGCAAGGGTCGGTTCATATTATCATGATATAGGTAAGATGAACAAGCCTGAATATTTCGCGGAAAATCAGAGGGGAGCGGATAACAGGCATGAGATGCTGCGTCCGAATCTCAGCGCCCTGATACTTTCATCGCACGTTCGGGATGGAATTGAGCTTGCAAAAAAGCACAAGGTTCCTGAAGCGATAATTCAATTTATCACCTCACATCACGGCACAATGAGGATGGAATATTTCTATAAAAAAGCAGTTGACGCCGCCGGAGATGACAGTGTGGTGAATGAAATGGATTTCAGGTATCCGGGACCGAAACCGGTAACCAAAGAGTCAGGAATAGTGATGCTGTGTGAAGGTATAGAAGCGGCGACAAGATCAATTAAGGAAAAGACCGTAAATAGAATTCGGGATATGGTTGACTATATAGTTAAATCACGGCTGAATGACGGTCAACTTGATGAATGTGACCTGACCCTTGCGGAGATCAGAAAGATGAAAAAAGCGATCTTACCGATCCTGATAGGGATGTATCACGTCAGAATCGAATATCCTGAAGATGAGGAAGAATCCAAAGAGGAAGATAAATCCCGGCAGCATAAAGAGGAAAGCGGTATGAGCCCGGCAAAAGGCGAAAAAATTGGGCAGGTTGATGGACCGGGCACTTAACGTAGAAGGACTGGAATATGTCGATGTCGAATCCGACCAACTCCAATCAGTGATGCAATCGGTTCTTCAGGGGGAAAAAAAAGAATATGATTCCGTGTCGGTTCTATTCGTTTCGGACAGTGAAATAAAAAAGATAAACAAAGATTACATGGGGCATGACTACGCCACGGACGTGATCACTTTTCCGCTCAATGATGAACCGGAGAAGTTAGAAGGCGAAATTTACGTCAGTTATGAAACAACCAAAAACAATTCACTGGACTATAACATTTCGCATTCAAGAGAAATATTGAGAGTTGTTATTCATGGGATTCTGCATTTGGCGGGATACGACGATTCCACAGATTCACAAAAAGAAGAAATGAAGAGAAAAGAAGACCATTACCTTCAACTTGTAGAAATTACGGTGGATTTGAAGTCGGAAAATGAGAGGCACTGACCTTCTGGACGAATTTTTCTGGTATAAAATAATTGTCTTAGTTCTGCTGTTGATTTTGTCCGCATTTTTTTCGGGAAGCGAGACGGCGTACTTTTCCCTAAAAGAATCAAGATTGAAAGCGCTCTCCAAAGAAGGGGGTAGGCGTTCCAAAAGGCTTTTGAAGCTTTTAAAGGAGCCCCGGAAGCTGCTGCTGACGATTCTGACCGGAAACACTATTGTAAACGTTACAATAGCAAGCCTTGCAGCACTTTTAGCCATTGATATCGCTATTGCAACCGGAATAGACAGGGATATCGCGGTGTTGATCGAAGTCATAATAGTTACCGTGATAATACTCATCTTCTCGGAGGTTTCCCCAAAGCTCGCTGCCTTCAGACACGCTGAAAAAATTGCCAGGTTTTTCGCGCTTCCGTTATCTTTCTTCCATACGCTTCTTCAGCCGGTGGCAAACATACTCTACGGGATAACGAATTTTGCTCTGAAAATGCTCGGGATCGAGAAGAGGAGGATCAATCTTGGAGAGGAAGAAATAAGGGCTCTCGTGGATATGGGAGAGGAAAAAGGTACGCTCGAAAGAGATGAGCGGAAGATGCTCCATGGAATATTTGAATTAGGCGATACGTTAGTCCGCGAGATCATGGTACCGCGAACGGACGTAACGATGATATCGGTAGAGTCTGAAATCAGTGAGGCAATAGCAACCATAAAGAAAAGCGGATATTCACGAATACCGGTTTACGGGGAAAGTGTTGATGATATCGAAGGGATTTTATATGCCCGGGATTTAATTCCGTATCTCGATGAAAATGAGCAAAAGAAACGGATTTCCGATCTGTTAAGACCGGCTCATTATGTTCCGGAGACTAAAATGGTCGACGAGATGCTGCGGGAATTTCAGGACAAACGGATAAAGATCGCTCTCATAGTAGATGAATACGGTGGTATATCGGGTTTATTGACCCTTGAAGATATCCTCGAAGAAATCGTAGGTGAGATTCAGGATGAGCATGACGATGAAAAGCCTATATTCAGGAAAACCGGCGAAAACAGGTTGAGGGCGGATGCGAGATGGGATCTCCACGACATGGATGATGAATTAGGCTTGAATTTTCCTAAGGGTGAAGGGTATGATTCGCTGGGAGGCTTTCTGTTTCATCAGTTCGGAGAGATTCCGGGCGAAGGGGACGTGATGACTTACAAGGGGGTTGAGTTTAAGGTTCTCAAGGTTAAATCTAATAGGATCATGACCGTAGAGATCGATACTTCAGGCATAATCGATAAGGACGATGAGGCTTAGATTACCATCGCCAGTAGCCCATCAGCGAGAGCGGTTCCTGTAAGTCGTTTTCTATCAGCATCTCTTTAATTTCTTCGTCCGAGTATAAATTTGCAATCCTCCCGGGTTCATCTGCTATCCTGAGAAGCGTAGTTGCGGCAATAACCGCTGCGTTGTTCAAATAAGTCTCGGATGCTTTATCGAATGTATCTCCCGCGCTGTGGTAGTAGCGCCACATACTTTCGTCTAAGTCCGCGCGGATGTTCATCGCCGGTACTCCGGCAAGCATGAATGACTGATGGTCGCTGTGCAATCCGGCTTTCGACGTTACTTCGTCGGGTTTCATACCGAATCCCTTTAAATCAGCGGCAAGATCCGTAAGGAACGGCAGAGCCTCTTCATGTCCGTGAACGTTGAAACTGTAAGGGTTTCCAATCATATCCATGTTCAGCATCATGACTATATTCCCTAATTCTCCCGAATGCCGTTTGACGTAGGCTTTCGAGCCGTAGAGTCCGAACTCTTCACCCATGAACAATATGAATCTGATTGTCCGTTTCGGCTTGGCGTTGAGCGTCGATAATACCCGTGCCGTCTCAAGCAGCGTAACAGAACCCACCCCGTTGTCAATAGTACCCTGTCCGAGATCCCAGGAATCGAGATGAGCGCCCACTATCACGACCTCCTCGGGGAGTTCGCTGCCCGGAATTTCAGCGACAACGTTGTGCGCATGCGTCTTCTTCGTTTTATTTTTCATTTCTATCTTGAGTTTTAAATCCGGATTATCCTTCAGGTACCTTCTAAGCCATGAACCATGTTCGGAAGAGACGCTGACAGCAGGGATACTGGCGTATTTTCCAATGCTGCAAGTACCCGTACGGGGCAGGTTCCCGGGAGCGTTGGTTATGAGAACAAATCCCGATGCGCCGTACTTGGTTGCGAGTTCCACTTTCTCAATCCGGTGCACCGGCCTCTTGCCGGGGAGTGTTCCAACCTCGGCAAGGACAATTTTTCCGTTTATTTCGTTTTCTTTTGCGGCGAACTCGTCAGGATGTCCGTATCCAACGTCGATCACGTAGTCCGTTATCTTCGCTTTTGCGGGTGTATTGGCGAGGGCTGCCGATGATAGTTTCTTTTTTCCCGGTTCGGAAACTTCGACCTTTAGAGAGCCTCTTTCCCATCCGAGCATCTCAAAGCGTTCGAAATGCGGGTTGACTAAGCCGTAAGATTTGAATTTCGCAAGCGCCCACGCTTCCGCTTCATATCCCGATTTGGTGCCGGATACCCTTCCTCCGATGTTATCGGAAAGATCCCGGAGATTGGCGTACGCCTCGGAATTATAATAGACTTCCCCGAATATCATGCGATAGATATCTTTATCGGAAGCGGATAGCGTAGAAAAGAGGCTTAATGTGATTAAAATAGGAATAACTAAGCGGGTAAGAACAATTTCATACATGATTTCTCCGGATTTGATTTCTGATTCAAAAGTTATCAAATGCGAATTTCACAATCAAGAGAAAGCCGATTGGACTCTAATTAGACGCTTGAAATTGACAATTCAAAAAAATATATTACATAAAGGATGGCTGCTGATCCAACATAAAGATCGGTCGGCGGCTTCATCCTTTTATTTATTTTGAGAAAGGTGCCAGATGTCGGAAAATCGTGATTCAGAGAGCTATACAGGAGAGTTTTTACGCTTGATAGAGATAATGCACAGGCTTCGCTCCGAAAACGGCTGTGAGTGGGACAGAGCTCAAACTCACGAATCGTTGAGGCAGTATTTGATTGAAGAGGCGTATGAGGCGGTTGAAGCCATAGATAAGTCAAATATGGACCTGCTCAGGGAAGAGCTCGGGGATTTGATGCTGCATGTCATTTTTCACGCTAAATTAGGGGAGGAATCGGGTAGTTTCGACATACTCGACGTATTGGAAGGAATAAACGATAAACTCGTTAGAAGGCATCCTCATGTCTTTAACGGCGGCGATAAGAAAAGCCTTGACGAGATTAAAATGGGGTGGGAAGAAATTAAGCGTTCCGAGGGAAGGGAATCACTGCTCGAAGGGATACCTGATACGCTGCCCGCGTTGCAGCGTTCCTTCAGACTTCAGGAAAAAGCAGCGAGCGCCGGATTCGACTGGAAAGATATCTCCGGCGTTTGGGATAAGATATCCGAAGAGATAGAAGAACTGCACGAAGCAATTGAAAACGACGCTGAGATCGGTATTGAAGAGGAGATAGGCGACCTTCTTTTCAGCATTGTCAATCTCTCCCGTTTCATAGACGTCAACCCGGAAGATGCGCTGAGGAGATCAAGCAGGAAATTCGAGGAGAGATTTAAAGGGATTGAAGAATCTGCAAAATTGGAGGGGAGAGAAATAAACGAGTTATCGCTCGATGAGATGGATAAAATCTGGGAGAGCAATAAGACCGGGAGAGAGAAATGAGCGACAGATATTTCTTTAAGCAGGAAGTCTATGACGAATTGGTGGAACAGCTCCGCTCGATGAAAGGTCCTGAGAAGACACAGGTTCAGAAAGATATTTCAGCAGCGAGAGCTCAGGGGGATTTGAGCGAAAACGCTGAATATCATGCCTCGCGGGAACGGCTTTCGCTGCTCATGACCAAAATTCAGGACTTGGAGAGTAAACTTGCGAATTCGGAGGTGTATGACCCGAAAGACCGTCCGAAGGGTAAGATATTCGTGGGGTCGAACATTACTATCGAAAACATCGATTCGGGTGTGATACTCGAGGGGGAAGTAGTCTCGATGCCACTCTTCAAAAACGACGTAGTAGAGATCTCTACTAAATCTCCGGTCGGAAAAGCGATTCTTGGTAAATCAGTCGGCGACAAGGTGACTGTCAAATCGGAGAGAGGGACGAACAGATGGCTTATCAAAAAAGTGGATTGAATGTTGCAGTCAGGGCTTGCCCTGGCTCCCACTTAACGAGATTCTTCGTCATCCCGATGAATCGGGATTTCTCAGAATGACATCAATCTTTACGATGTGGCGCAGTCACCGAAGGTGCCTGCGTTGCCTGTGCGGGCAGGCCCGTTAAAATGGGAGGGTTATTAAACCCTCCCCTACATATCCTATCGGAGATGGTGTTGCTGAAGTAAAAGGGGAGCTTTTAGCCTTCCTCAGATTGGCAAGCGAAAAAGCTAACAAAGGGGTTAGAATAGCTGGTTGAATATTCTCAGGAATGGGATAGGGGAGTGGATTGGACGGTGGAAGAAGGTTGAAAGACTAATATTCACCCAATCCTTTAGAAATTAGGCGTTTAGAGTTTCTATCGCTGAGGTAATTCCATCTAAAAGCGCTCATATGTCCGTTTCGTGGCTAAGGCCCTTGCTATATGCTTCTACTCGCCCTCCTTGACCTCGATGATCTCGTCTGCGACAAGGCCGTGGGCCTCACGGTGTACTGCCTCAGCCGCTTCTTTGTTCGGGGCCTCGCACAGACAGAAAATACTGCCATCGTCTTCGTTGAACCAGTATTTCAGATACTTCACCCCGTGCTTCTCCTGAACCTCGAGGTCCTTCTTGTGGGCCCCTGCGACCGCTTCGGCAGTCAACCCTTCCACACCTTTGTGAACGTCCATATAGAGTGGCATCTTGTCCTCCTTTCATTCCTGTTTTCATCGGGTTTCGATTGTGCCGCTTAACTGGATCCACCCTTGCTAACGAGCGGAATTTCACTAAGCGGCTTAACTACTGTTTATATAAAATTATCAGTTGACTCGTTATATTGATATTTTCCCCATCTGTGAATGTAATATAACCAATTACCGGCTAAATTTCAAAATCATTTAAATAGTTCTGGCAATGCCGATACTGTTAGACCATGTAGCGAGACTGATGTGAGTATTCGGGAGGTCTCAAACGTCTCTTCGGTATTTACCTATACCGCTTCCAATCCAGCCCGACATCAGTCTGGCCTGGCATCGGTCGGACAGGCCCCGACGCCATCAGGATTCTCCGTTATGCTGTCAGAGCTTGGTTTGATACCCATGAGGATTTATCTTTGTTGTAGGCGCAATTCATGCTTACCCCGAAGAAAGCGGGGAATTGCCCACGGACAACTCCTGAGTTGTCCCTACATATCCCATCTTCGACGGGATAAAAGTCCCCTCCTTTATAAGGAGGGGAAAAAAAGGCGAAGTCCCGCAGTATGCGGGGGGTGGTTTCTTATTAAGAAATAGTCCTATTGCTCCCCTCTAATAACCAGCCAGAACATTGTCCGGGGGGGTAGCTCCAAACGGTCACCTAAACCTTTAGAAATTGGGCGTTTAGAGTTTCTTCCGCTGAGATAATTAGACTGAAAATAGCTTAGACACATCCGCTGGGTTCTCCCGAAGGGACTCCTTTGGAGGATTCCCAGACTTTCCCGCAAAGCCTCAAAATAGGTAAAAGTCAATAATAGAGTCAATAGTACCCTTGTAATCCCCTATTATCGGGGATTTTTCCAAGTGTTGTTTTGTGTTGATTCATGTTGTTTCATGTCTTTTTGTGAGCTTTAGGTGGGCACGCTACGGTCACACTAAATAACTTTCAATAAGGATTAAATTGGTTATCATTTATCTTGCAGGAAATTACTTAAAGAGCTATCTTATAACCTTGCTTTTTAAAATCACATTCAGATATTTAAAAGGATATTGAATGCCATCTGAGCCCAAACGTAAACTCGTAGCCATCATGTTCACAGATATGGTGGGTTATACAACCTTGATGCAAGAAGACGAACCCATGCTTTGCAAAAAACTCGGAACGGCAGCTCAAGAAGAATAATAAAAAGGAGAAATATAAATGTCAGATAATGGAAAAATATTGGTTACAGGAGCAACAGGAAACGTAAGCAGTGCTTTGATTACTAATCTTGTAGATAGGGGAGCGAGTGTTAGAGGTCTTGTCCGGGACGAATCGAAGGGACAATCGCTAAAGGACTCGGGCGTAGAAGTAGTTATCGGAAATCTCAATGATCATGGCAGCATCGAAAAAGCACTTGAAGGAATTGAAAAGGTCTTCTTACTTACTCCTGTTGGAGAGGATGCACCTCAGCTGGCAAAAAACGTAATTGACACGGCTCTGAAACAGGACAGCCCATATATAGTGAGAATGTCAGCGATTGGAGCCGCTTCTGATGCTCCTTCTCGTAACGGCAGGGTTCATGCAGAGACTGAAACCGACTTGAAAAATTCCGGCTTACCATATACAATACTTAAACCACATTTCTTCATGCAGAATATTATGATGGCAGCTGAGTCGATTGCCTCTGAAGGAAAAATATATATGCCGTTCAAAGATGGTAAATTAGGAATGATCGATATTAGAGACATTGCTGATGTTGCGGCAGTTATCCTTACGCAAGAGGGGCACGAAGGTAAAACGTATACTCCTTCGGGACCGAAATCAATTTCACTTTCCGATGTTGCTGCCGCGTTTTCTTCTGCGCTTGATAAAGAAGTCAATTATATAGACGTGCCGATGGAAGCTGCGGATGAATCGCTTTCAGGCATGGGTTTGCCCGATTGGAATAAGTCGGCATACCTTGAGTATTTCCAAGCATACAGCGAAGGTTGGGGAGATTATACGTCAAACGACGTGGAAGATATAACTGGCAATCCTCCCCGCTCGATAGAAACTTTTGCGAAGGATTTTGCGCAAGTATTCGGCGGATGATAATTTCACACTGGCAATAGTGCGAATTTCGTCCAGACGAGGAAAATTGTGTTGTTGAAGTAAAGTAATGCTCTGAATCTTAATCCAGGGCTAATCCGGGGCTAAAATCTGGTATTATCAGTAGGTTACTTGAATAGGCTAAAAGGCTTAAACAAAGCCCACTACAGGCGGGCTTGTTTTGTCTATAAATTAAGTATGATGTAGATCCCGGTAGAACTCCCAATAATGGCAATGATT